>NZ_LZGR01000012.1:0-154107 GCF_001690255.1 Gilliamella sp. App2-1 | reverse complement strand
TCACTTTTTTCCGAGTCTTTTTTGGCATTTGGTTTGTGATAGCCGCACTCTATTTACCTGTGGGGTTTTATTATGGCTCCCCCAATGTTGCCGTGATTAGTGCTGTCGCTGAAACAGATTTTGATGAAATGACAGAGTTTTGTTCACAACTACCTATTTATTTCTATTTTATTCCACTACTTTTGATATTATTTTTTATTATTTTATTTAAAAAATTTCCGTTTCCAAAAATAAGCAACCGCTATTTAATTATTTTTGTATTAGGATTATGTTGTTATAAACCAATAAAAATAATTGCTCAGTATCAGCCAAACAATTTCAGTTCAATAATTTATTCTTTTTTGAGCAACATCAAATATCCAATTTTAGAATTCTGTATTGGATTTTATGAAAGTGGAAAACTATATATAACCGAAAAGCAACAGCAACTTAAACAAATTGAACAAACTAATAGCATACCGATTATATCAGTTAATCCAAAACATAAAACTTATGTTATTATCATTGGCGAAAGTGTTCGAAAAGACTATATGAGTGCTTATGGTTTTAAATATGACAATACACCATTTGCTCGAACCCAAGCCAGTGTTATTTGGGATGGATTAATTGCGCCCGCCCCAAATACTCAATCATCAATTCCACACCTCATTAGCCAGTCGATTTTCTCAAACGACAAAGAAGTTAGTGCACAACTCAATAATAATATTGTCAGCATTGCTAATGATGCAGAATTTGAAACTTACTGGCTTTCAAATCAAGGTAAATTAGGTACAATTGAAATTACCGTACCCCGTATTGCTGCTTATGCAAAGCATTCTTTTTACACCAAAAAAGGGGAATATAATGGTAAATCATCAAAAGGAAAACATGACACATTGTTATTACCTGAACTAGACAATATTTTATTAAAAGGAGATAACAAACCAAAACTTATTGTTATGCACTTAATAGGCTCACATTCTAACTTTTGTAAACGATTAGAATTTAAAGTACAGTTTGATCTGAATAATAAAAACATCTCTTGTTATGTTAGTACCATTAAAGAAACCGATGATCTTATTGCACAAACAATCGATAAGTTAGAAAAATACAAGCAAGATTATTCCGTTGTTTACTTTGCCGATCATGGACTTGCGCATACAGACCAACATAATGACTTAAGACACAATTCAGACTATCAAGAAAGTTATCGGGTTCCATTTATCTTTTTTGATTCAGATAAATCACCTCAACAAAAAATTAATAAACAAATATCGGGATTCCAACTAGTTTATTTGTTAAGCAACTGGATGGGTATTAAATTAGATATAAAACATGATTATATGCAAAATGATCTTTTTCTGATACCCGAACAACAGAATATCAAAGTGAAGGATTGGAATAACAATAAATTACATCAATTTAACAAATTAAAAAAGGACCCAAATCCTTTTAATTAATACTCTTTACTTAAATAACAAAAAACGCCATCAACCCTTAGCTGATGGCGTTTTTTTAGTGTAATAATTTAACTATTTCAACAAACTATTTGCTTGCGCAAGTACATTTTCAACAGTAAAGCCAAACTCTTTAAACAGTTGATCTGCTGGGCCTGATTCGCCAAAGCTTGTCATTCCAATTACTTTGCCGCTAAGACCAACATATTTATACCAATAATCGCTAATACCTGCTTCAATGGCAAGGCGAGCTGTTACTGACGATGGCAATACTGACTCTTTATACGCCTGATCTTGTTTATCAAACGCATCAGTTGATGGCATTGACACCACCCGCACTTTTTTACCTGCTTGAGTCAATTGCTGATAAGCTTCAACGGCAAGCTCAACTTCTGAACCCGTCGCAATAATAATTAATTCAGGTGTACCTGTGCAATCATTTAAGATATAACCACCGCGATATACATCAGCTAATTGATGAGCGGTGCGATCTTGTTGTTTAAGATTTTGTCGTGAAAAAATCAACGCTGTTGGACCGTCTTTACGTTCTATCGCATATTGCCACGCAATAGCTGATTCGACTTGGTCGCATGGTCGCCAAGTACTCACATTTGGCGTAACACGTAAGCTTGCCATTTGTTCAACAGGTTGATGCGTTGGCCCATCTTCACCTAAGCCAATTGAATCATGAGTATAAACAAATAAAGCACGAATCTTCATTAATGCCGCCATCCGAATAGCATTACGTGCATATTCCATAAACATTAAAAATGTCGCACCATAAGGAATAAATCCACCATGTAATGCAATACCATTCATAATAGCGGACATACCAAACTCACGCACACCATAATGGATATAATTACCATCTGCATTAGCTAAGATCTCTTTAGATCCTGACCACATGGTTAAATTACTTGGTGCTAAATCAGCCGAACCGCCTAAAAACTCAGGTAAAGCTGGGGCAAACGCTTCAATAGCATTTTGTGATGCTTTACGGGTAGCAATTGTTGCTGGATTTGCTTGAAGTTTATTCACCACATCGTTAGCAATTTGTGACCAATTTTCCGGCAAATCACCATTAACACGACGCTTAAATTCTTGAGCTAATTCAGGATAGGCCTTAGCATAAGCATCAAAACGAACATTCCATTCATCTTCAAGCTGCCTACCTTTAGCTTTGGCATCCCAAGCATCATAATAGTCTTTAGGAATTTCAAAAGCAGGATAATTCCAGCCAAGTGCTTTACGTGTTGCTTCAATTTCGGTATCGCCTAATGGTGCGCCATGGCTTTCATGGCTACCAGCTTTATTTGGCGAACCAAAACCAATCACCGTTTTACACATTAATAATGATGGTTTATCAGTTACCGCCTGCGCTTGCTCAATGGCTTCTTTTAACATTTTGGCATCATGACCATCAATACTACGGATAACATGCCAGCCGTAAGCTTCAAAACGTTTTGCTGTATCATCAGTAAACCAACCTTCGACTTCACCATCGATTGAAATGCCATTATCATCATAAAACGCAATAAGTTTACCTAATTTAAGAGTACCTGCTAACGAACACACTTCGTGCGAAATACCTTCCATCATACAACCATCACCCATAAACACATAAGTATGGTGATCAACGATAGTATGATCAGGTTTATTAAATTGTGCAGCTAAGGTTCTTTCAGCAATGGCCATACCAACAGCATTAGCGATACCTTGACCTAGTGGTCCGGTTGTTGTTTCAACACCCGGCACATAACCATATTCAGGGTGACCTGCCGTTTTTGAATGTAACTGACGAAAATTTTTTAGATCATCAATAGTCACGTCATAACCCGTTAAATGCAATAAACTATAGATCAGCATTGAAGCATGGCCATTGGATAAAATAAAACGGTCGCGATCAGCCCATTTGGGGTTGCTTGGGTTATGTTTTAAAAAGCTACGCCAAAGCACTTCGGCCATATCTGCCATACCCATTGGCGCACCAGGATGCCCTGATTTTGCTTTCTGTACGCCATCCATGCTCAATGCCCTTATCGCATTCGCCAGTTCGCGGTGAGATAGTCTGGTTGCATTCATGTTGTCATCTCCAAAAATTTCTTGAGTTAAAAATTGTTAATACCTGCTAGGTTGAAATAACTTCCAAAATCGTTAATCAAATCAACGAAAAAATAGTGTAAAAATGGGGAGCTAACTCCCCTATTTCGTTCAATATGATTATAACAATGCGCCAATCATATCTTCTAATTTACCTTGATCAACGGCAAAAGCGCGAATGCCTTCAGCTAATTTTTCAACAGCCATGGCATCGCTATTATGTTGCCATCTAAATTCGGCCTCAGTCATTGGCGCAGGACGAGCAACCACAGCTTGATTTGGATTGAGTTTTTGCACAACAGGCGAATTTGATTGTTGCATTTCGGCAAGTAAATTAGGCGAAATAGTTAACCTATCACAACCTGCTAATGCCAATATTTGATCGACCTTACGGAAGCTTGCTCCCATGACAATTGTTTTATAACCATGCTGTTTATAATAATTAAAGATATTACGAACAGACACAACGCCCGGATCTTCATCTGCTACATAGGGATCGATTGGTTTTTTAGCTTGATACCAATCATAAATACGCCCTACAAATGGCGAAATTAAAAAGGCATTGACTTCTGCACATGCACGTGCTTGTGCGAACGAAAACAATAACGTTAAATTACAGTTAATGCCTTCTTTTTCGAGCACTTCAGCCGCTTTAATACCTTCCCACGTTGATGCAATTTTAATTAAAATACGAGATTTATCAATGCCCTTTTCTTGATAAAGTGCAATGATTTTACGCGCTTTTTCAATACAACCTTGTTTATCGAAAGACAAACGCGCATCGACTTCGGTCGAAATTCGCCCTGGAACAGTTTTTAAAATCTCAGCACCAATATTTACAGCAACTTGATCACACGCATTAACTAACTGCTGTTCTTTACTACCACCTAACTTTTTAGCGGTTTGCACTGCAGAATCAATTAAATTGCGATATTGAGGAAGTTGAGCTGCTTTCAAAACAAGAGAGGGATTCGTTGTTGCATCTTCGGGGGAAAACTGCTTAATCGAATCGATATCGCCCGTATCAGCTACCACCACAGTTAATTTTTTAAACTCATCTAATTGACTCATACTTTTATCCTCATACAGCGTGTTATTATAATGGAAGTATAATAACATTTATTCAATAATAAAACGACATTGTCATTGGCTGATGATTCATCTCTATTATCGGCAAAAAAACACCGCAAAAAGCGGACAAAAAAGGTAGAATCAGGCTTTATCACTAATTAATATTAGTCAAGTTTACTATTTTTATCGTATAAATAAATTCAATTATGTGAATTAAATCACAAAATCAAATTAGGATTAATTTGCATTAATCGATCTTTAAATCGACAAATGTTAACAAAAAAATTTGCAGATTTAAAAATTCGCTAAACCATGATTTAACTGATTAAGCCCAAACATATTCAAGTTGACTGGTTAAACCACAACTGGTACAAGAACGGCACTGTTTAGCTTGGCAAGGCAATGGTCGATCTTGTGCTATTAACTTTATCACCCCTTTCCTGATCCAAAAACGTAACATCTGCTCAGTTGCGCTTTCTGGTAGGCAAAAGTGTCTGGCAATCTCTTGCAATGGTGCACGACCTTTTAATTGTACATAATCACGAATTGAAGTTATTAACATAGCCATAATCAAAGTGGCAGGGCGACCCCTGCATGCTTTACCTCTATTTTATATTTTACAAATTAGCAGCCATTTATTTACTGACAGCACGATGATTTTTTACAGTGGGATGAATTTGGCGCTGTTGGTTGCTTAAAAAACGAATATCGCCCTAAAGTACGCATAAACAATAGCATCACAACAATAAATGCACTGCACCCCATCAGCCACCAAACGGCCGCAGAAGAATGCCCAAGCAACATAAATTGGTAATAAATGGTTGCCGTTAGCCACGCAATGGTAAAAGTCCAAATTGCCACAAACACCATCCACTTAAAACCGGCTTCGCGATAAACGGCACCCAACGCCGCAGCGCAAGGAGTATAAAGTAAAATAAAAATTAAATAACTCATCGCAGCTGAAGGTGAACCAAACCCATTTTTAATTTGTGAAATTGTTGTCGAATCCACCTCTAAATCAGTCTGTAGTGAATCCATATCTTGTGAAGCAGTGTTAAACCCTAACGGATCTAAAACAGCATTCGACAAACTCGCCAAATTTTTTGGAATGGTTGCTAGCGCATCTAAAATTCCTTGCGACAAACTAAATGGTTCATCTTGCTCGTTATCATCATCGATAGAATAAAGCGAATTGAGTGTTGCAATTACCGATTCTTTAGCAAAAATACCCGTAAAAATACCAACTGTTGCTGGCCAGTTATCGTGTTTAATCCCCATCGGTGCAAATGCAGGCGTGATTTTTTGACTAACAACAGAAAGCATAGAGTTTTGTGTACTTTCGTGCTTAAACGAACCATCGCTACCCCATGAGTTAAGCACACTTAACACCGTTACCATAAGCACAATGGCTTTACCTGCTTTAAAAATAAACGACGTTAAGCGCTGCCAAGTCAAACTAAGCAGGCTGCGTAAAGTCGGAATACGATACACAGGCATTTCCATAATAAATGGTGTGAGTGTACCTTTTAATAAAGTGAATTTGAGCACAAATCCCGTCACCATTGCCACTGCAATGCCTAGCAAATATAAAGCAAACACCACTATAGAGGCATTTTTAGGGAAGAATATCACCGCAAATAATGCATAAACCGGCAACCTTGCCCCACATGACATAAAAGGGATCATACAAATGGACATAATACGATCACGTGTACTTTCAAGCGTTCGCGTGCCCATAATGGCTGGCACACCGCAGCCAAATCCCACTAGCATTGGCACAAACGCTTTACCCGGCAAACCAATACTGCGCATCAATCGATCGATTACCATTGCTGCACGTGCCAAATAACCAGAATCTTCTAAAAAAGACAAACAAAAAAACATCGCCCCAATGACAGGAATAAACGTTGAAACAGTTTGAATGCCACGACCAATACCATTGGCTAAAATAGCTGTAATCCAATTTGGAGCATTGATGGCATGAAGTAGCTCAGTTGTGCCATTAACAAAAATCGTGCCACAAAGCACATCAAAAAAATCAATAAACACCGCCCCAAAATTAATCGCCACCATAAACATGACATACATAGCCAACAAAAAGAACGGAATGCCAGTAATGCGCCCCAAGGTAATATTATCGAGGATTTCAGAAAAGCGACCACTAAGCTCGCGCGGTTTTTCAATAACTTTTTTACAAATTACATCAATCGTGTCATAACGAGCGCTAGCAAGTGCCACATCAATTTCATTATCACACCACTTTGCAAGCGACAAGCGGCAGTCCGCTAACATTTTGGTTTCACGTTGTGATAAGTGATAGCGCGAATCATCTAATAAAGCATCTATCAATTGCCAGCGATTAAATTGGCGCACAACACTATCTTCAGGCAGATCGCAAATATAACGATGAATCACCGCTTGCTGATCCTCGCCAAGCAGATCAATCGATGGCTGTGCTGCATATGGATGCATTACCATGTTTTCGATTTGTTGATAAAAGCCCTGCAAACCCGTTTTTTGACGAGATGATATTGCCACCACAGGACAACCGAGCAAAGTTGACAACAAATCAACATTAATCTGTTCGCCCATGGCTTTAACTGCATCGATCATATTTAACACAACAATCATCGGTACTTGCAAATCAATTAACTGACAAGTTAAATACAAACTACGTTGCAAATTAGTTGCATCAATAATATTAATAATCACGCATTGACTTTCGGACAGCACGAATTGGCGCGCAATAAGCTCATCTTGCGAAACACTAAGCAGATTAGGCTCAATTGAATACGTACCGGGCAAATCGATAACTTCATATTGTGTATGATGATAAGTGAACATACCAGTTTTACGTTCAACAGTCACGCCCGGCCAGTTCCCTACTCGCTGTTTTGAACCCGTTAGTAGATTAAATAACGTTGTCTTACCACTATTAGGGTTACCAATTAATGCTATTTTCACGCACTTACCTCCATCACTTCAATGGCTTGTGCTTCTTTACGACGCAAACAAAGTGCAAATCCACGCATTTTAATTTCAATCGGATCGCCAAGTGGCGCAACGCGCACAGTCAAAACCTTACAACCCGGCGTAATGCCCATTGCAAGCAACTTTCGACGAAAGGGTAACGATTCAGGTAACAAGCGAGTAATCACCGCCTCGCGGCCTAAAGGTAACTGGTTAAGGGTAAGAGATGACATTATGTTTCCTAAAAATAACAACAGTATTGATAAAAGTAATCATATTAAATTAATGATACATATCTTAAAAAATAATCAGAATTATTTTTAGTGTAAAAATGCGAATTATTCTCAATAACAATAAATAACAAGTAAAAAAATCGCAAAATAGTCAAATCATAGAAAATACAAATCCAAATTCATTCGCTTTTGCCTTTTTATAACTATCAAGTAAATTGTAACAATCGCTTTTAAATATTTTAAAAGTGCTATTGTTTCTATAAAAAACATTCAGGTAGCATATTGATTTTATTAAGTTTTTATTTGTGTTTTTTAAGTAAAATCACGCAGTTAGGAGTTTTTTTGTTGATTAAAAGCTATTTGGATACATTTAGGTCTTTAGGTACCAGTTTTAATTTACTCGTATCATCCTGATACTTACTTCAGCAAGGCAATCTCCGTTTTGCTCAGACGTTCAAATTTGTTCCTGACTATGGATAAACTCGCTATGTTGTCAGCACATTACGACGGCGGAATAAGAAAAATAAAATAACATATTGTTTTTTTGCTATTTATTTTATGAAGTATTTTTCATTAAAAAAAGAAAGGAAAACTTTAACAAAATCAATACATTTACCAAACTATTTTTGGCGAAAAATAAAGTTTTTTTTGTTTTTCGTCGTCATAATGGGTTGGGTGGAATGGTTTCGAACGTTTGTAGGTTAGCGGTCAAAATATCTACCTTGATCATGTCTGATTTAGGGGATTTTTTTGCGAAATTCCCTAACCCTCCGTGCAAGGCTGTAGACTAATAGTTCTATTAAAATTTGATAATTCTTGTGAATTCACATAATACGCTTTAGTTAAAGCTATTCCACTTGCAACCACGGCGGAAATACCAATGTTTACTGGGGTTAACGATGTTAACAGCGCGCTAAAGGTATTGCCTATGCCATTTTTCATGATCATATACATATTCATTGATTGAATGCCCGAAAAGTTACGTCGCATTAATTGCATTTGCATTTTAGCCGCATGATTTGTCGCTGTTCTTGTAGCATGTTCATAGTACGCGTTTCTGTTGCTGCTTGTCTTAATTTTTGAATATAAACATTAGTAGATAAGCTAACTCCAAGCTGTGGACTTGATATCACAGTAATTGCTCTTTAGAAAGATTTTAACCCGCTACCTGAGCTTTTAATTTATTTAAAAAATCAGTTTTCACCTTGGTTGCAATATTTTCAGCGGTCGTCACTTCACTTTATTTTGCGGCGATATCTCGTAGTAATTGCGAGTAGTTATTAAGGTCAAGTGCATTGTTTCTGAACACTTTACTGACATCTCTACTTATTTTTCTAGCTCTTTAGAAGCAGTATTAACATCTTTTAAGTCACCAAGCTGATTTCTAAAACCAACATATAATTTATCGCTATATTCTGCAAGATGCTTTCTAGCTACAGCATGTTTTTTTCTTGCTTTACCACAACTCGTGCCGCTTTTTCGCCCTTTACGTCGTTTTAATAAACTCTTTCAAAATCTTTCAACTTTTCAGCAGTTATATTTGACGCGCCATTTTTTGCGGCTATTAACTCATCAGTAGCAGACGTCGCATCTTCCTCCTTTTTACTAAAATAGCCTAGTTTTTATTCTCTTCATCGACGCTTTACACATCAATCCATAAATATCAGTACAGATTACGAGTGGGTAACTATCGAGTATTTTTTAATTTTTCTGGTATTATTCACATTGTTTCTATTGAAGAGGTGAAAAAATGCGATGAACGCAATTACTAATATACAGTTTATTAATAATGAACAAGGGCAAACGCAATCGATATTGAAACAGGTGTACCAAACGAAGTTGTTAATATGGTTTTGATAATAACTATTCTCCTGCACAAGCATGGCGTGAGTATTTAAAATTATCCCAAGTTGAAGTTGCGAATAAAATAGATATTAGTCAATCAGCTTATTCTCAATATGAAAAAAGCCAAAAGTTAAGAAAAGCAACATGGATTAAAATTGCCGAAGCGCTACAAATCAAGCCTGAACTGCTAGATTTTTAATAAAAAACCCGCCAATGCGGGGTTTATTAACTCGTTTACTTAATATTACACGCATCAAGCACGGGCTGAATTGCTTCGTCAAAGCCTTTTAGGCTGAATTCCATGTCGATAATTTGAGTAGGTGCATTCGCTCTGATAAATATTGAATTTTTACCTCTTAACTGCTCAATTTCTTCCGCTGTTATATTCTGATTGAAAAAACTTCCGTCTACAATAATTGCATTTCTTTGAAACGATTTTTCTTTATCAATTCTTATATCTAATTTAGCTTTACTGTTACCAAGTGTGATTAAATTTTTTACATAAATTGCTTCAGTTAATTTACCTTCCTTACAAGCGAACGCATAATATTTATTATTGTATGTTAATTGATGATCGTTATTCTGCTCATCCGTTGTCGCAAAATATGATACCTCATCTGTTAATTTATCGGTTAAAATTGTTAACTTCCAATCGCCAAAAATTTTCTTTATATCTGATTCTGATGCATAACAAGAAAAAGTACATAAACACATAACTGCCACTAATGATTTTTTAAACATTTAATATTCCTCTAACATAATTACTGTTTTTATGTTAATAAAATTTAAATTAAAAGTAAATTATTAGTATGCGTTCATAATATCTTCCCTATCTTAGGTTATAAAAAACCACTCGAAGGTGGGTTTGACTGTTTTTGATGACTAATGGGTAACTTTTCAAATGTTACCCTTTGAGTTGGCTAGCTGATTAATCCAATTTTCATTTTTTTGTATCAAACCATTCAAAGGTTATCTTCTTAAAAGTATTTTCTTGAGCGATATTGGCAAGTAAAGTTTTTCTTTCAACAGCATGATCTTTACCGTGAGCAAGCATCTGCCGAGCTAATTCTTTTTCGTTGAGTGCATCAGATAAACTAATATACGGATATTTACCGATCGTTAACGTTTTTCTTTAGCATTAAACTGATAATCGTAATGTCAAGACTTAGTCCCTGACGGTGAAATATATAAATATAAGCTTTCAAAATCTGGTAGTTTGTAGGATTTATCTTTAGGTTTGGCTGAATCAATGGCTTTTACGGTTAGCATAATTACGGTATTTTTGATCACGGTATTAAAATATACCGTTAGATAGTTGGCGTTATCAATCGTTTAGAATCGTGTTAAACCACTTTAAAACACTGTTGAATAAGGCTTGAATCGTAGTACATCGCTTTTAATCTTGTTTGCGATTTCGACCCCAGCAGGAATCGAACCTGCAACTAGCCCTTAGGAGGGGCTTGTTATATCCATTTAACTATAAGGTCATTGGAGTTCGTATTCTAATAAATTTGAAAAGATAATGCTATTTAAATAACGAAAAATTTTCTATTTTTAGTAATCATGATACAATCGCATCAACTTTAACCTCATTACTTTTAATCAAAGATACTATGAAAAAACGAATAGTTGGTATGATGTTTTCGGTAATGGCACTCACAGGTTGCGCCACTTATCAATCCGAAAACAATTCCTATAGCGATCCATTATCTGGCTTTAACAAAACCATGTTTGATGTTAACTACTATGCGCTTGATCCTTATATTTTGCGCCCTACGGCAGTCGCTTGGAAAGATTACGTCCCTTCCCCCGTTCGTACAGGTGTGGTTAATTTTTCATCTAATCTTTCGGAACCTGCTTCAATGGTGAATAATTTATTACAAGGTGATGTTCATAAAGCCGGTACACATTTAGCGAGATTCTTTTTAAATACGGTTTTCGGTTTTGCGGGTTTAATAGATGTAGCTAGCATGTCTGACCCACAATTACAAAAAGGTGGGAAACGGAGCTTTGGTGATGTGTTAGGTCATTATGAGGTACCTTATGGCCCTTATGTTGTGCTACCGTTTTATGGTTCAGCAACGTTAAGGCAGGAAGGTGGTGGCGTGGTTGACACCCTTTATCCACCGCTTGTTTGGTTAGATTGGCAGTGGACATTGGTGCGTGGCGTGTTTGACGGTATTGAAGCGCGTGCTGTTGCGATCGAGTATGAAGATTTAATTAAAAATAGCGATGACCCTTATAACTTTATGCGTAACGCTTACTTCCAACGTAATGACTTTGTCGCATCGGGTGGTAAAGTGGATGAAAGCAAGCAAAAACAACGTGAAGAATCGATTAATGATGTTATTAATGATATCGATTCACAATAGCTTTAATTAAATTATGCTGCTATGTTAAATCAAGTTAATAAATAAACCGCCATTAATTGGCGGTTTATTTATGGTCTTTTATTTATGATGACGCTAATTAGTCACTTTTATTTGCCTATCTATTTTGATATTGGTTTCATTTCTGGCAGATAATGCCAAAATCGGCTTGGCATTTGTTGGCGTTGCAATTTAGGATTGATGCGTTCTTTGATGGTTAACGCATTACAATAACGTAACCACATGGTTTGAAATAGTATTTCGTCTTCGGTTAGATAATGTTGATTAACTTGGCTGTTAATAATCAGCTCCTCTTTATCAATAAGCGAAACTGGTTCAATGCTGTTCAAATTATAGATATAACCATATTCGCGCTTTTCGTCATATATTGCCCATTTTTGATCGGCAAAACGTTCTTTAAAAAATTTAAGCACCAATGGCAAAACATTATAAATAGGTGCAATAATCGAAAAATAAATTTTATCTTTCCTATCGTTACGCTCAACAACATCTTTAACCGGATTGTTAATCGCATTAAAGCGTACAAATTGCATCACACGATGCCGTTCTCTACTCACTTTTTTAGCAATATCATGCACAGTTAACACATCTTGATCGGCAAAATCAGTCTCGATTGATTTAGATGATTTAAATACCTTATAAATGTAACGAAAAACAATTAAATCACTTTCGGAAAGTTCCGATAGCCAAACATACATCAAATGACGAAGCGCAACTTTGCTAATCTTGTTAATTAATGCTACGCGTACTCGTTCATATTTTGCATCACAAAATTCAACATGATGCCTATCAGACACTAACAACGGTTCGACCTGCCCTGTGGTTAATAAGCATTCAGGCATTTTTTTGAGTTTAAAAGCATCAAACACAGCACAAAGCAAGCTTTCAAAGCTCTTATCATAATAAAACGCTAACATGATTTACCACCCCATCACTAATTGCTGTGGAATATTTGTCTGTTTATCTTCTAGCAAAGGTGGTTCTTGCAACGATAGTCGGATATATTCGGCCGATGAGTTGAGTAATTTGAATTTTTTCATTTCGTGACAAACAATAAAAAATTGTGCACGTTTTAAAACAACGCCAATGCGTTTAAGCGCGTCAAGAGTAAGCTTTCGATGACGCCTTGCCATCACAATTAACTTGGCAGACTTAACTCCAATACCTGGCACTCGTAATATTTGTTGATAACTATCACGATTAACATCAACCGGAAAAAACTGCGGATTACGGATTGCCCAAGCCAATTTAGGATCAACAGTTAAATCTAGATCGGGATATTGATCGTTAACGATTTCATCGACATTAAAATCATAAAAACGCAATAACCAATCGGCTTGATATAAGCGATTTTCGCGCACTCTGGGTACTTCTTGCACAACAGGCAATCGTTTGTCGTAGCCATTTACCGGAATAAATCCCGAATAATAAACTCGCTTCATACTTGGTCGTTTATAAAGTTTGGCGGTTAATTGCAAAATTTGCTTATCCGACTCATCTGTCGCACCAATAATAACTTGCGTACTTTGTCCCGCAGGTACAAATTTGGGGGTGGATCGAAATTTTTTGCGATTTTCAATATTTTCTAGTACATTTTGATGAATTTGCCGCATAGGTTGATAAATGCTTTGATGATCTTTATCGGGCGCAAGTAATTTAAGGTTTTCTTCGGTTGGAATTTCTAAATTGACACTCATCCTATCAACTAATAAGCCCGCTTGATTAATTAGATCGTTACTGGCGCCAGGGATCGCTTTCATATGTATATAGCCATTAAAGCCATGCTCATCACGCAGAATCTTTACCACTCTAATCATTCTTTCCATGGTATGATCAGGACTTCTAACAATGCCCGAACTGATAAATAAACCTTCGATATAATTACGGCGATAAAATTCAATGGTCAAATTGGCCAACTCGCGTGGCGTAAAGCCCGCTCTTGGAATATCATTACTTTGCCGGTTAATACAATAAGCACAATCAAACATGCAATAATTTGTCAGCATAATTTTAAGTAACGAAACACACCTTCCATCGGCAGTAAAGGTATGGCAAATACCAGATTTATGAGCATGACCAATACCTTTAGCTTTATTATTTCTTGATGCACCACTTGACGAGCAAGAAATATCATATTTTGCCGACTCAGCTAATATTTCAAGTTTGGTTATCATTTTTTCGTTCATATTAAAAACACCAACAAACACTGTTTATATGTACAGTATTATAATGATATTATTATTGTATGCAACAAAATAATGCATATCAAACAGGTCGCTCTCTTTTAATGAGAACGTTTAAGAGATTTTAAGCTATTTTAGCTAAAGTTGAATGAGGAATATTTATATAAGCATTATATAAACAATAAAAAACTGGCTTGCTATACAAAATAAAAAAAGAGTTAAGGTATTGTTCAGCTTACAAGTGTAAGCTATAATTAACGCACTTTTGTGTATGAAGCAAGATAACTTAGGAGCTAAAGAGTAAATGAAACGTGTTGTTATTACAGGGTTAGGAATTCTTTCAAGTATTGGGAATAATACTAAAGAAGTTTTGGAATCACTCAAAATAGGTCGTAGTGGTATTACCTTTTCTCAAGAAATGAAAGATAACGGAATGCGTAGCCATGTATGCGGAAATGTTAAATTAGATACTACAGGACTCATTGATCGCAAAATTGTTCGCTTTATGAATGATGCTTCTATTTACGGTTATCTTGCTTTACAACAAGCGATCGAAGATGCAAAATTAACCCCAGAACAAGTCTCTAATCCTCGTACAGGGTTAATTGCCGGTTATGGTGGCTCAACCAAAACACAATACAATGTCGTTGCCGGCATGAAAGAAAAGGGCTTACGTGGTGTTGGTCCTTATGCTGTAACAAAATCAATGTCATCGGCGATTTCCGCTTGTTTAGCAACTCCATTTAAAATCAAAGGTGTTAGCTACTCAATGACATCGGCTTGCGCAACATCAGTTCACTGTATTGGTCACGCCGCCGAACTTATTCAACTTGGCAAACAAGATATCGTTTTTGCTGGCGGTGGTGAAGAACTTTGCTGGGAAATGTCTTGCGAATTTGATGCCATGGGCGCTTTATCAACTAAATATAACGATAATCCAGAAAAAGCATCTCGTGCTTATGATAAAAACCGTGATGGTTTTGTTATTGCTGGTGGCGCAGGTATGGTTGTTGTTGAAGAATTAGAACATGCTCTTGCACGTGGTGCTCATATTTATGGTGAGCTGGTTGGTTATGGCGCAACATCAGATGGTCATGACATGGTTGCCCCATCGGGCGAAGGTGCTATGCGCTGTATGCAACTTGCCATTCAAGATTTAGATGTACCTGTTGATTACATCAACACGCACGGGACATCAACCCCAGTGGGTGATGTTAAAGAGTTATGGGCAATCAAACAAGTATTTGGTGATAACATTCCAGCGATTTCATCAACAAAATCAATGACTGGTCACTCATTAAGTGCAACTGGTGCACAAGAGCTTATCTATTCATTATTAATGTTGGAACATGGATTTATTACACCAAGTATTAATATTGATGAACTTGATGAAGCTGCAATTGGTATGAACATTATTACTGAACCAACCGAACGTGAACTAACAACAGTCATGTCAAATAGCTTCGGTTTTGGTGGTACTAATGCCTCAATTGTCATGAAAAAATACAAAGCTTAATAAGCAAATTTAATTGATATCAACCAATAAAAAAACCGTTCTTAATAGAACGGTTTTTTTATTATTTACACAATTGGATGTTAGATAACCAGGCAATAGCTTGCTTAGTTGTCAAATAAATATATAAGATAAAAATTAACACGTTAAAATATTTGACATTGATTCGCATCATCTGGAATACCCACATTAATGACTTTTATTTTATGTTATCGAATGTGAACAAATGAAGCTGAATATAAAAAATTAACATTTACTACACAATTTCATGTAGAGCAAGAAAGAAAGAAAATAATAAAACGAGCACACAATATCTATCAATACAAAATTAATAAAACAAAAGTATTTGGCTGTTGTGATAGATTTGTATTTTATATAAAAGTTGCTTAGCTAGAAGACCAATTTTATTGGATTTCTATTTAACAAAATGATTTATAGATGTTTTCTATTTTTTGTCCTATGTTGTTTTTTAAATCAATCTGATTTAGACCTATGTCTAGTTATGAAAAGTGCCCAAAACCTTTCCTAAAAATCCCCCTTATCTGCTTCTTGCAAAATTCAGCCATCTAGTTTACTTTACTTATTCACTGAAAAAATAAGTAGAGCGTAAACATGTCGATAACATTCAAAGAACAGCAACAGCGAATTAGTTTTGTTAAGCAATTTTTTGCTAATCAACTTGCCGATCGTTTATCACTGATCGAAGTGCAAGCCCCGTTATTAAGTCAAGTTGGCGATGGTATTCAAGATAATTTATCAGGCACTGAGCACGCAGTACAAGTTAAGATAAAAGCAATACCTCATGCACAATATGAAGTAGTGCATTCACTGGCTAAATGGAAGCGTAAGATTCTAAGTGATCACCACTTCGAAGTTGGCGAAGGAATTTACACCAATATGAAAGCACTACGCCCAGACGAGGAGCAACTTTCGCCAATTCATTCAGTTTATGTGGATCAGTGGGATTGGGAAAAAGTAATTCGACCACAAGATCGCAATTTAACTTATTTAAAAAAAACTGTCGATGATATTTACGCTGCCATTAAAGCAACTGAAAAGGCGGTGTCAGTGCAATATCATATTTCGCGCTTTTTGCCGGAATCAATTACCTTTATCGATAGTGAACAACTATTAAAGCGTTATCCAAATTTATCATCCAAAGAACGCGAAAATGCCATAACTAAAGAGCTTGGAGCTGTATTTTTAATTGGTATTGGTGGTAAATTATCAAATAATGAAAAGCACGATACACGCGCGCCCGACTATGATGATTGGAGTAGTGACAACGATTTAGGATCGAAAGGCTTAAATGGTGATATTTTAGTGTGGAATCCAGTTTTAAATAATGCGTTTGAAATTTCATCAATGGGTATTCGTGTCGATTCTGAAACTTTAAAACATCAATTAAAACTAACAAATGATGAAGATCGACTACAACTTGCTTGGCATAAAGCGTTAATTAATGGCGATTTGTTACAAACTATTGGTGGCGGCATTGGACAATCGCGTTTAACAATGTTGCTGTTGCAACAAAAACATATTGGCCAAGTGCAAGCAAGTGTATGGGGCAAAGATGTGAAAGCGAAATACCACCATTTGTTATAGCAACACCATACAAATATAGGGCATTACGCCCTATTTTTTCAACAAAATAATCCAAATTAATTTTCTACCGGTTCATCTGGTTCCTCAAATTCCTCAACTTGTAATGGCGCAGATTCAGTATTTTGTGGCACTGTGAAGTCATCTTGCTCGGTCGGCTCAGTAAGATCGGCTGGTTGATTAGATTCGGTTGGATTAATTATTGATGGTTGAGTTTTATCGTCATTGCTTTGCGTAGGTTCATCTTCTTCGACATTGGCTGGCAACTGAGTTTGAGACTGAGTTGCTAAGCCATCTAAACGGATATAAACAATTTTTTGATGACCTCGATCGCATGATCCCACAATTTTGCCTTCAATTTGTTGTTCTGGCTTGTCAGCAGATTCTAGTTTGAGCTGAAACCACGACGGATCAACACCGTTATTTTTGATTTTTTCAGCAATATTGTCTCTAATTTCGTCACAATTTGATGCCGCAGCTAACAGAGGTAAACCTAATAAAAACACACCGATTAATTTTTTCATTTTCTTTTCCTTTTATATGTAATTTGACGATTACAAGTATTATAAAATATTAGTTAAACTGCTTAATTTCTTTTAATATATGATTAAAACAACCTGCCATTTTGTGAAGTAATGTTAAAACAAACTGATTAGCTCGATTTATTCACTGTACAATTTGATAACTGTTTAACAAACCTGTTAATAACTAAGTAACATCATGATTATTAGATTATTATTTAAATGATTAAAAATTAAACAGTCCAATTTTCGATTTTATTTTGATGAAAAAGCAAATCTTTTTGTAAATTTTGCTAAAATAGCCTATTACCATTGATAATAAAAATGTCAATAAAAAGTCACTGGCAAATATGATTAATTGACTACTACTCAATTGCGTTGCGCAAATTACAGTGCAGTAAAAAAGGCAATTAAACCAAAAAATACCCCCGGAGAATTAGCAATTGCAATAGGCCAATCTTTCTTTTCTCTCAATAAGCCATAGCAAACCCAAAGCGAACAGTTAATAGCAGCAGCCAAGGGTTGGGTAGGATTAGATTTAAATCCCTGTAAATTATCGATGATTTGTGGGATATAGGAAACATACATCCCTAAAGAAGCCACCGTCGCTATAATGCCTAATATACGAAAAGCCTTTGATGAAAGATGCAAAATTGCCTCCTAATATTATTTATGATTTATCATCTTATACCAGTAATTATAACGAGTTAGCGCACTGCCAGTAAACTAGCATATTTGGCTTAACAGTATAAATAGAGTTAAAAAAAGGTAAGTAATTGACTAAATTTAGCTTAAGAGCTAACGTTATTATAGGTAATTTTATATTTAATCATAATGTTAATAAAAATGCTCTGCTTATTTACAACGTGATACAATGACAATCACAAGGTGTAACTAATTTCAATAATTGGTTAAGCAGTATAATTTTGCTTTTCCAATCTTCGACTATTTTAACGAATTTGTTTTACCGATAAGACAAAAAAAGAGAAAATATTTATTCACATTATGATTTGATAAGTGCTGAATAAACCTGTTAATAACTTTTTAACATATTGATTATTTTTTAATTTATAAAAAAGATTAAATGTTAAACTACCACAGCAACGATTCTATTCGAATTAAAAAAGCAAGCCTTTTTTTAACTTTTTGAATTTATTTGCCCGTGTTTTGCTAAAATTGCACACCAACATGAAGAATAAATTGAATAGCAAAATACCAATAAAAAGGTGATAGCCATAAGCCATAACAAATAGACTACCGCAATTGACCAAAAATTTATTTTATACAATGAATTATTGCAAGTCCAACATAACCTATTAATTAACAAAATCATCTTTATCAAGTTCAAGTTATCGAGAATTTTTGACGAAGTGATCTGGTTAGCAATACCCGTTTATGACAAAAATGGCAAAGTCATTGCTGCAATTATCATCTCAGGGGGTCGATTTCAAATGCCAAACGAAAGAATAAGCGAATTTGGTCAATATTTGCTAGCAGCTACAAAAATGCTATCCGATAAAATAAGAAGCTAGTGGGTTATTTTTGTGACAACCTGTTTGTTACCTAACCAATGGCGGTTCAAAATGACCATAGCTTAATCTAATTGCTCCAAGATTATCACCAAAATCGGCACCTTGTGACACAATGACACCTTTTAATAACAGTTGATTAAGTAGCGCTAATTCTTGCGCTACCGTGCTCACCGATAAATGGGCATACAAATGAAAGCCTCCCAGTGGTGTTTGATATGTAATATCACCACAAAAATAGCTATCTAACCATTGCATTAACTGCTCGGCTTTGATTTGTAGTGCTTGCCGTAACTGTTGTTGATGGACTAAATGATGATGTTGTAAATATTCTTGGGCTAATAATTGTGGCAATATACTTAGACCTGAATCAATATGTTGCCGAATTTTGGCCAGATTTTCGATGATGCTACGCGGAGCGAGCATCCACCCAACACGAATATTTCGCCCAATATATTTTGATAGTGATCCTAAATAGATAACTTGATTATGCTGATCCCATTTCTTAATGGGTGATACCGCCAAATCAGGTTGAAACGCTAAACTACTGTATGCATCATCTTCAACAATGCCAATACATTGCGAACGGCAAAATGCCAATATTACTTGCTTGCGCTTATCACTCATAACAAAACCGGTCGGATTTTGGAAAATGGGATTCAAAAATAACCATTTAATTTGATGTTGCTGCACACAATTGACTAAGCTTTCAAGCGTAACCCCTTCATTATCGCACGTAATACCATACAAGCGTACACCCGCCGCTTGAAACAAAGGTAATGAGTAAAAATAAGAGGGAGACTCAATTCCAACCGCATCACCAGGTTTAAGTAACCCTTGGGTAATGAGAAATAACGATTGCTGTGTGCCAGATGTAATTAAAATCTCATTAATATCAACTTGCATGGCAAACTGCGCTTGCATATAAAACGCAATTTGGATTTTAAGCGATGGCAAACCTAATTGTTGTGCATCGCTATTTTTTTCGTGCATAATCAGTTCATTTAATGATGTATCTGGTAGCTGTAGTTTGGGAATCAAATTGGTTGGCAAATCACCATTAGCCAGATCGCAAATATGTGGTTGTTGCGCACGGATTTGCGCCACTTTTTGTTGATAAAACGATTGTTTATTTTGATAAAAATGTGCCGGTAACCGCCAATTAATTGATGAATACGCTTGCACACCCCACTTTTGATGATTAACATAAGTACCACTCCCTTGTCGCCGGATCAGCACACCGCGTTCAGTTAACAGCTCAAGCGCATGCACAACCGTTGAACGATTGATACCCAGTTTTTTTGCCAGATCGCGTTCTGAAGGTAGTCTTTCCCCCGCGATCAATATGCCCTGCTCAATATAGTGTTCAATAAGTTGCGTAACTTTTTTAAAAAGAGATCCGGTAAATTGTACCAGTGTTTGTCTATTCCACATGGTTATTTTACTTTAATATGTTGATTGCTTTGAGCGTTTTGGTACGACAAATTCGTTCCAAAAATTGGATGGCTTAATTATAGTCCAATTGGCTGTTTTTTGCTGCACTTTATTTTTGAATAATACTGCGAATTAGACAATTTTGTCATTATTGATTTAATTAGGAGCAAAAGATGAACCAAGTTATAGGTACACAAACCGTTAAGCGAGGTATGGCACAAATGCAAAAAGGCGGCGTCATTATGGACGTTGTTAATGCTGAGCAAGCAAAAATTGCCGAGCAAGCTGGGGCTGTTGCGGTAATGGCTTTAGAGCGTGTGCCTTCAGATATTCGCGCGGCGGGTGGGGTTGCCCGAATGGCTGACCCCACTATTGTTGAACAAGTCATGAACGCTGTTACCATACCGGTAATGGCTAAAGTACGCATTGGGCACATTGTTGAAGCCCGTATTTTAGAATCAATGGGCGTTGATTATATTGATGAAAGCGAAGTTTTAACTCCAGCCGATGAACAGTATCACTTACTTAAGGATGAATTTACCGTACCTTTTGTGTGTGGTTGTCGTGATTTGGGCGAAGCACTACGTCGAATTGGCGAAGGGGCATCAATGCTACGCACCAAAGGTGAACCCGGTACTGGCAATATTGTTGAAGCAGTGCGCCATATGCGTAAAGTAAATGAACAAATCCGCCTAGTAACGAGCAAATCAAAAGATGAATTAATGACCTTTGCCAAAGCAATCGGTGCACCTTATGAACTGGTTTTACAAATCAAACAGTTAGGAAAATTACCCGTCGTTAACTTTGCTGCCGGCGGCGTAGCTACTCCTGCCGATGCGGCATTGATGATGCAACTTGGTGCCGATGGTGTGTTTGTTGGTTCGGGTATTTTTAAATCCGAAAACCCAGAAAAGTTTGCAAAAGCCATTGTACAGGCCACCACTTATTTTGATGATTATCCACGTTTAGCACAGCTTTCAAAAGGCTTAGGCGAAGCAATGAAAGGCATTGAAATGAGCACGCTAGCTCAGTCAGAAAGAATGCAAGATCGAGGCTGGTAATGACAAAATCACCCAAACAAAGTCATATTAAACATATTGGTGTACTCAACTTACAAGGTGCGGTCAGTGAACATATCACTATGCTAAATAGTCTTGACAATGTCCAAGCGACTTTAGTGCAAAAACCTGAACAATTAACCAAGCTAAACGGTTTAATCATTCCCGGAGGCGAATCTACCACTATTAGCCATTTAATCAAACAAAATGAACTTGTCGCACCCATAAAACAATTTGCCGAACAAGGCAAAGGTATTTTAGGCACCTGCGCAGGGCTTGTGCTTTGCGGACAAACCACACCCCATAGCGAAGTCGAATTATTGGATTTGATCGATATTTGCGTTGAACGTAATGGTTTTGGTCGCCAAGTTAACAGTTTTGAAACAACCTTAGATGTCCTCCCTATTGGGCAACACATTCCAGCGGTATTTATCCGTGCACCTTATATTGCAAAAGCAGGAAAAGAGGTTGAGCAACTGGCATTTGTCGATCAGCATTGTATTATGGCACAACAAAATAACATCTTAGTTTGCGCCTTTCATCCCGAACTCACAACCGATAATCGCATTATGCGTTACTTTGTCGATAGATGTTAGAATAAATAAAGGATTTTGAAACCGCCTATACGGCGGTAAACTAAAAGCCGAAATACTATCAACATTGTTTCATAAAAGGAAAATAGGATTATTTTCAACCCTCCCTTTTGGAATGTATTTATCATTTATTGTTTTTATTAGATTTTGTTTTTAGGTAAATAAGGTTGGTAGGATTTTGGTTATGTCGATAGTACATAAATTTACCAAGCAAAAAACCGTCAGGTATGCAATTGATTTTATTGTTTTTTATATATTTTTAGAATTACCCCCTCAAAAAAACTAATGATAAAACCAACTAAAAAAGCGTTTATCGAATAGATTCCTCCGATTTGCTGCCGTATGCCGATAACTGTTATAATCTCCTTTTATTTATTAGACTTGGATCACTGATTATGTACATAATCTATGGTATTAAAAACTGCAATACGATGAAAAAGGCCTTTACTTGGCTTGATGATCATCATATAGCTTATCAATTTCATAATTATAAAACCGATGGCTTGTCGGCAGATCTTTTAGATGCTTTTTTGCAATTGGTAGATTGGCAAAGTTTGCTTAATATGCGTGGTACCACTTGGCGTAAATTAGATGAGTCTGTCCGTGTACAGGTTGATAATGAACAAGCAGCAAAACAGGTCATGTTAGCCAATCCATCCATTTTAAAACGTCCTTTGCTTATTGATGGTAAACGTGCCTTGTTAGGGTTTTCAGACGAGCTTTACTCCCAATTTATTTCACAACCTAAATGAAATCGAGATCATTATGACTGAACCTGTTATTGCATTAACCAAAACGCTCATTGCCGAGAAATCGATAAGCCCTGACGATAAAAACTGCCAAAAAATAATTATTGAACGATTAAAACCACTCGGTTTTATTATTGAAGAAGTCAATATTGGGCAAACCAAGAACTTATGGGCCTATCATGGCGATGCTAACAGCAAAACTTTGATGTTTGCCGGACATACCGATGTCGTGCCGGCCGGGGATGAAAGCAAATGGCTTTATCCGCCTTTTTCGCCAACGATTGATGAACATGGTGTGCTTTATGGTCGTGGCGCATCGGATATGAAAAGTGGCGTTGCTGCCATGGTTTGTGCAGCAGAAGATTTTGTTAAACAACATCCTAATCACATTGGGCGCGTCGCCTTTTTAATTACATCAGACGAAGAAGCCGATGCCACCGATGGCACAGTTAAAGTGGTTGATTTGCTCATCAAACGTCAAGAGCGTGTTGATTATTGCATTGTGGGCGAACCATCAAGCGATGCGGTACTTGGCGATCAGATTAAAAATGGACGCCGCGGTTCACTAACTGCCAATTTAGTTGTGCATGGCATTCAAGGTCATGTGGCTTATCCGCATCTTGCTGATAACCCTGTGCATCGTTTTGCTCCTGCATTAAATGAACTAGTTAGCACTGTTTGGGATGGAGGGAATCAATACTTTCCTCAAACAACAATGCAAGTTGCCAATATTAATGGTGGTACTGGTGCTGAAAACGTTGTGCCAGGTGAGCTAAAAGTACAATTTAACTTTCGCTATAGTAGTGAATTGACTGACACCGTAATTAAAGCGCGCGTAGAACAAGTTTTACAAAAACATCATTTAAACTATACGTTAACTTGGCGATTATCAGGACATCCTTTTTTAACTCCTCAAGGCGAACTAACTAACGCAGCTGCGAGTGCCATTAGGGAGTTGACTAATATTGAGACTAAACTATCGACCAGTGGTGGCACATCGGACGGGCGTTTTATAGCTAAGATGGGATGCCAAGTGATCGAACTTGGGGTACTGAATAAGACCATTCACAAAGTTAACGAAAATGCGAATTGCCAAGATATAATCACCTTAACTGCAATTTATAACCGCATTTTAGAAAAATTATTGCTGGCGTAATAGTTGTTGGCATAACGGTTATAACTTGGTAGTTTCAGTTTTAACTTAAAAGGAAAGACTATGACATGGCTTAAAGATTATTGGTGGATAATTGTAGTTATTTTAATTGGGATTTTTATTAATACCATTAAAGCACTGAACCGACTGAGTTATAAAACGTATCTTGAAAAAAAGAAAGGGATAAAACCTATCCCTTATCAAGATGATGACGACGATGATTGGCCGTCAACAAAATCAACGAAAAAAAAGTAACAACCACCTTAACGAAAATCTTGGCTACTGCTGTCAAATAGTGCTTGATGACGGTAGCGATCAACCCACATTGCCGTTGCGCCACACACCGCAACAGGCATAACAATTAAATTAAGCAGCGGTACCATGGTAAAAAAGCTGACTATGATACCAAAGATTATATTGTCGCCCCGATCTTGTTTAAGTAATTCACGCATGCGGTGAAAGGTAATTTTGTGGTTATCAAAGGCATAATCGGCATATTGAATATTAATTTGCCAAGCGGTAAATAAAAACCAGACTACTGGTGTAACCGATTGCCCAATAACAGGAATAAAATAAGTTAGCAGTATGGGAATTGCCCATATTAAATAGTTGAACAGTTTTTGTAGTTCACGTCCAAAAATACGAGGGAGATCTTTAATAATGCTCATCCATGACATATCTGCCGCGGGAATGCCCGTTAACTTCGCTTCGACTTGTTCAGCCAATAAGCCATTAAAAGGTGCGGCAATGATATTGGTTACCGTACTAAAGAAATAACAAAACAAGATAACTAGTGTTAAAATCAAGATAAAAACGATGATATATCCCAACCAATGCAACCAGTTTGGCACATACGATAATCCCCAATCGACCATCCCCGAGATAGCCGTGAAAAACCAATAAAATAATGCCGACATTATCACAATATTGGCAATTAATGGTAAAAAAACAAAACGCTTAATACCTGGACTAAACGCCAATGACCATCCTTTAAAAAAATACTCAATGCCTGTTGTTGGTTGATTTTTAGGGTTGTGGGTGTGGTTCTGGTTTTGTGAATGGCGATGTTGCGTTTGATTTTCTAATTTATTTTGCGTCACATTCGGTTCCTCTTAAATTAAAACGAATTAAGTTAAAACGGGCTGAACTTAAACAGGATAACTATTGTAAACAACCCCCTTGATAACCTGCAATGGCAATCAGCTATCATTATGGGTGCTTTTATCAAATATCACATTATTGCTGTGCTTTATTAGCCATGTTTTGACTTCGAGCTTAATGGTTTGCATTAACGCGCCTTTACCTGCAAGTTGATATGCATTAATGATCAAAGATTGATTGTTTTTGCTTTTTAACAGTGCTGATAACACAGGCAAAGATAACGGCTGTGGTTGTTGCAATTGCGAGTGTTGATGCAATTGATTGTCGTGAACTAATCGACACAGTGCGGAATAAGTGGCTTCAAACGGCCGATGAAAGTGAGCAAATCCGGCCAGTTCATCCAAATCGTGCGCGTCTAAATTTTGTGTTAATAGTGGATTATCGTTATTCGCAAGCATCTGGTTAAAGGGTAAATCGATAATATCTTTAAGCCAATAGGTATTACGCTGTAGTTTTTGTTTTAAGTTAAGGGTTAAATGGCATCCAGACTCGGTTAGTGGTTTGAGTGCCATAACCGAATAACCACCACTACTTGCCTGTTTATGACTACTGACATGAACCAAAACAAAACCACAAGCAGTCCAAAATTGATAATTAGATAGACTATAAGCAAAACTGACCGACACAAAATCGTTATTTTGCATTTTGGCATGATCACAAATCGTCTGTACAAGTTGTTTTGCGATATGTTGCCGTCGGTAGGCACTCATAACCGCAATGCGGTTAATGCGAACTGAGCGCAATTTAGCCGCCAATCGCTCGCCGGCATGAGCTACGAGCGACTGCGCCACTAAATTACCTTTAGGACGGCGTGTTCCTTGCCATACTTGGGTTATTAGACTATCAGGCAAATTTCCCTCGGTAATTGTAAGTGCCGCAGCAATTTGTTTATTGTCTATTGTTGCCTGCCAAACCGACAAGTTTTGCGCATCAAATAGACGCCTCAAATCGATTAATGTGGTTTGATAGTGAGCAATTTTTAATAGATAAAAGATCGACTTTAATGTGTCAACATCCTTGCGTTCAACCTTTGAATATTGAGTTGATAACGGGTTTGTAACAGGACTATTATCCTGTGTTAATAAACCATTAAGTAATAGCCGATCACTAAATTGCTCTAGCATATCATCGGCCTGCCAACGAATGGGCGTGTGTAGATGAAAATATTGACATGTTTTACCTGATAGTAATTTCAATAAAAAGCCCTGCCCAGTACCTTCATATCCGTCAACGGTGGTGGTTAACAATACCCGACAGTTATTGGCAATGGCCAGTTGTAGCAGTTTTCCGAGCATGGGCAACGGAATCATGGCAGCTTCGTCGATAATTAGATAATCGGCAGAATCAATCTTTGACTGCGCAATTAATTCATCAGGCGCAAAAAATGGCGTAGTAGGCTTAGCAAAAGCAAAAAAAGAGGTCAGTGCTGATTTATTGGGTGCGGTCACAATGCAACGTTGATAATGGCTAAACCGCCCTGCTAGCGCCGATTTACCTCGTCCTCGTTTAGCAACTAAGACGTTGATAGACTTATTGCTGTTTAATAACTGTTTTAATGTGGCTTGCTGTTCGGCTAAGTCCCAAGTGTCATCGGTTTTCACTAGCAAAGAAGGAGTGACGGATATAGCGGTTTTTGGTAACGATGTTGAATTGATTGATACACCGAATTCGGCCAAAGTTTGCGTTAAATGTGCAACAAAATTAGGTACACTAATCGGATTTTGACTTTCGTTCCATCGCAGGCTGTCTTGATCAAACCAAGAGGTCAGATCCTTAGGTAATAGCAAAATCAACACACTACCTTTAACTAGTGTACCAACCAGCATGGCAAAGGCATCAAGATTAAATCCTACCGTTGCATCAAAGATAGCATGCTGATACTGCCTCCCCAATAATTGTTTGGTTTGATTGGGCGGTAGTACATTAGCAATTAACTTATTTGGCAAATAATCGGACAGTTCAGACCAATACGTCACCGTTAACCAATCACCGGGATAATGATAAACGGCGTGTCTAAGTTGTTCGAATAATTGTGCGGCTTCACCCTGTAACACCCATAGCGTTCTTGTGCTGTTGGGATTTTGCATAAGCTAACTTTTTCCAATTAATAACGATAATAGACCTGCGGCAATCAGGGGACCAACTGGAATGCCTTTGAAAAATGCAACACCAATGAGCGTGCCAATAATTAAGCCATTAATAATAGTAGGATGTGCGCCAATGAGCGATATACCACGCGTGCCAAGCCACGAGACTAAAATGCCAACCAAAATAGCCAATATAGATTGCCAAGTGGTAAACGATTTGACAATATCACCAATTTTTAACGATCCATCTGCCAATGGCACCATCATCGCGGCAGTTAAAATAACAATACCGATAGTTAAGCCATATTTATTTAAAAACGGAAAATAAGCGGCAAGCGGCGTTAATTTAAATAGTAACAATAACAGTACGGCAAATGTCACGGTGTTATTGTGCGTTAAATAACACAGCGCAGCTAAACCTAAAAGAAGAAAAAAAGAGATATCAAACTGCGCAAACATTACAAAGAAACACCAATGCGTTTTGCCACTTCTTCATAGGCTTCAATCACGCCACCTAAACCTTGACGAAAGCGATCTTTGTCCATTTTTTTCAGTGTCTGTTTTTCCCATAGGCGGCAACCATCGGGCGAAAACTCGTCGCCTAAAGTGACTTCACCTTTAAATAAGCCAAATTCGAGTTTATAATCAACCAATATTAACCCTGCTTTATCAAATAGATCACTCAAAATAGTGTTAATTTTAAAGCTAAGTTCTTTCATTTTGGCTAGTTGATTATCGCTAGCCCAACCGAAGGCTTTGCAGTGTGATTCATTGACCATTGGATCGTGCAATGTATCGTTTTTTAGGAACAATTCAAACGTAGGAGGATTTAAAACTTGACCTTCTTCAACCCCTAAACGTTTAACTAAAGATCCCGCAGCACGATTACGCACCACACATTCAACAGGTATCATTTGCAGTTTTTTAACAAGCACTTCATTGTCTGATAATAAGGCCTCAACCTGAGTTGGAATGCCAGCTTCACGCAAGGTGGTCATAATAAAATAGTTAAATTTATTATTCACCATACCTTTCCGATCTAACTGCTCAATACGCAACCCATCAAATGCCGATGTATCATTACGAAACTCAAGAATTAATAAATCGGGGTTTTTGGTGGTATATACCGTCTTAGCTTTACCACGATAAAGCTCAGCCAACTTTTTCATGTCTATAACCTTATATCAATTGCCAATAAATGATTAAGGAGCTCTGCGCTCCTTAAATTCCAAACTTATTCTTGATTGGTACCGTTCACGGCTGTTGCGGGTTTCTTGCTTTCGGCATTGTCTTTTTCAGTATCGTTATCTTGTGCTTTGGGTGGCACAACTCGCACTGAATCAGGTGCAACATCATCCATTATGTCATTAAACAAACCAACCACATAACGCTGCACTTCGATCGGTTGCGACATCAAATCGTCCATACCTCGAGCTAACGAAGTGATTGAAATAGTGATAGTTTCAGTATTGTCTAATAATTGTCGTTTAATTGAATAAGTGGCTTGAACAGCTTGTTCTTCGTCTGCACGAACCATAAAGGTTTTATCCGTTTTAATGGTGTTATTGTCGCGACTAACAATGGGGATATTTTTTTTACTTAAGCTGTTAGGAATACGACCCCATACATTGTTGCTTAGTGGTACATTAAAAGTAACTGAACCGCTATTATAAAATGCAAACGCATCTTGGATTGTTGGAATTGGTAAACTTGGCGGCCTAATATCCAGCTTTTTACCTAAATCGCCTTTAAACTCGGTTGTAATAACATAAAAGTCACCACTTTCAGCCGGTATCTTAACACCTTTAGGAATAATTAATGGTTTTAAGGTCGGTGATTTAAGGTAATCTTCATTACCTTCGACTTCGCGCTTAAAATGTTGATCGCTACCACAACCGGCAAGAAATAACGACGTCACAACGGTTAAAACAGCTGCTTTTTTAATGACGTTGCTTTGCCATAAGGTTCTGTTCAATGTGTTATTTAACATAGATATCTGCTTTTTTAAATTAAAGGTTATACAAAATTACAGTAAATTTGCCTCTTTTAACGCTTGTTCAACCGCAGGAATCGACGATGTGCTTAGCGATACCATTGGCAACCGAATAGTTGCGCTTTGCATTAAACCTAATTTTGCACAAGCCCATTTCGCTGGCGTTGGGTTGGGTTCGATAAATAAATTGTGATGTAAAGCCATTAAAGTATCGTTTAAGGTGCGGGCTTCTTGAATTTGATTATTAGCAGCAAGCTGACACACAGTAGCAACGGCTTTAGCCGCAACATTAGCCGTCACCGAAATTACGCCATCGCCTCCTAAAATCATAAAGTCTAAAAAGGTTGAATCATCACCACTGAGCAATTTAAAATCAGGGCCAACGAGTTTGCGCGTTGGATAAACTCTTGAAAGATCACCCGTTGCATCTTTTAATGCAACAATATTTTTGATCTTCGCTAAACGCCCAACGGTTTCGGGTTTAATATCGCTACTAGTGCGTCCCGGTACGTTATATAAAATCTGTGGCAATGCAGTGCTTTCGGCAATGGCTTTAAAGTGTTGATACATGCCTTCTTGCGTTGGCTTGTTATAATAAGGCGCAACGGTTAAACAACCAACAACACCGATATTTTCAACCCGACTGGTTAATTCAATGGCTTCTTTCGTTGCGTTTGCACCTGTACCCGCAATAATAGCAATACGCCCGTCGGCATAGTCGATTGTTCGTTTAATTACATCGATATGCTCATGGTGATCAAGGGTTGCCGACTCGCCTGTTGTACCAACCGAAACAATACCCGATGTTCCATTAGCGATATGATATTCGACCAATTTTTTTAAGCTTACGTGGTCAACGTTTCCTTTCGTATCCATAGGAGTAACAAGTGCGACCAGACTTCCTGTAAACATAAAATGACCTCTCATATAATCGGTTTATAACATAAGGTAAAGAATAAAAAATCTGCGAATAAGTATGCGATATTTCTAAGGTAAATTCAACTTTTGTTATGCAGGATTATCAATATCAACAAAAATAACCTCAACACCATAGCAACTCGCTAACCATTCGCCCAATTTTTTAATACCATAACGCTCGGTGGCATGATGCCCAGCGGCATAAAAATTAATGCCATATTCGCGCGCAAGGTGGATGGTACGCTCTGACACCTCACCTGTAAAAAAGGCATCTACGCCCATTTGCGCAGCTTGCTCGATATAATCTTGCCCACCACCACTACACCACGCAATACGATTAATCACTTCAGGCGCATTATCACCACAAAATAGCACTTGCCGTTCGTTATTGTGTAACACTTGCTCAAGCTTATGTTGAAATTGCAAAGCCGTCAGTGGCGTGCTCAGTGTGCCCGTAAAAAGCAGATCGGTAATATCATTGCGCTTATCGACCGAAATACCCAACAAATTAGCCAGTTCCATATTATTACCAAAAACGGGGTGGCCATCTAATGGCAGGTGGTAACCATATAAATTAATATCGTTAGTTAATAGCGTTTTTAGCCGTTGGTATTTTATACCAGTAATGGTTTGTGCTTCGTTTTTCCAAAAATAACCATGATGTACTAGCACCGCATCGGCTTGCAGTTCGACCGCTTTGTCTAACAATAACTGGCAAGCAGTAACCCCTGTCACAATTTTATTGACTTGTTCTCGCCCCTGTACTTGCAATCCATTTGGCGCATAGTCGCGATAGCGGGTAATTTGCAGTTCATTGTTAATAATCTTTTCTAATTCAAAGTTGTGCATTATTTGCTCGGTTTTAAGCTCGTTTAATTATGATTGATGATTATAATCACTTTAACCAATAATGGCATCTATTCGTTCGCTTTAATATGATTAGCATAAAGGTTGCTATAATGACACTTTACAAAAACTAACGAATTGAATGCAAACTCTCTATGCCAATGCTAGGCGAACCAGTTAAAAACTGGCATAATAGCCCTTTTTTCGTAGATAAGATAGATTAACGTGCCAAACGCCAAATTATGTGAACGCTTTCGTGGGTTTTATCCAGTTGTGATTGATATTGAAACATCAGGATTTGATCCAAAACTCAACGCTATATTAGAAATTGCCGCTATCACCTTAAAAATGACCCCCGATGGTTGGCTAGAGCCCGATCAAACTTTACAATTTAATGTCAATCCGTTTAACGATGCAATTTTAGAGCCAACCGCCCTTGCCTTTAACGGTATTGATCCCGATAATCCACTCCGCAACGCGGTGGACGAAAAGCACGCTTTAGACGAAATTTTTAAAATGGTTAGATCTGGTATAAAAGCGAGCGAATGTACGCGTGCAGTAATGGTTGCGCATAATGCGCACTTTGATCACAGCTTTTTAATGGCAGCAGCTGAACGCGCAGGCATCAAACGTAATCCTTTCCATCCATTTGCCACCTTTGATACGGCATCGCTCAGTGGTCTGATTTTTGGGCAAACGGTGCTAGCCAAAGCCTGTCAAGTGGCACACATCACATTCGATCACAAACAAGCCCACAGTGCCCTATATGACACGCAAAGAACCGCTATACTTTTTTGCAAAATTGTCAATCGACTTAAATCTCTGGGGGGATGGCCGTTGGAATTTATCGAGACAGATGTAAAAATGGAAATGAATTTAGATAATACAGAGCACAACGAAAAACAGGAAGAGTAGAAAAGATAAAACAGCTGTAATTCTCAAAAATAAGAACAAAAAAGCGCGCTCACCTTGCGCGCTTAATTCATCACCCAATTAGGATTTATACTTTTCAGCAGTTTGCTTAATCAGCATTTGCAGTTCACCAGCTTGAAACATTTCTAACATAATATCGCAGCCCCCTACTAATTCGCCTTCCACCCATAATTGGGGAAATGTAGGCCAATTAGCAAATTTAGGTAATTCAGCTCGAATATCAGGATTTTGTAAAATATCAACATAAGCAAACGCCTCACCACATTGTGACAAAACCTGCACCGCCTGAGCCGAAAAGCCACAACTTGGCAATTTTGGCGAACCTTTCATATATAAAATAATCGGGTTGTCGGCAATTTGTTTTTTGATTTTATCGAGTGTTGTCATCTCAGTCGTCATGCGATTTCCTTGGTAATTAATCGTAATAAAGCCGGCTATTCTAACTTACATTTGGTGTTGTTCCTACTGCTATCTTGTAACTACGTTGTTTAATGGAGATTTTTAAAGCAACTTGTGTGGAAATGTTTTTTGTTTAAAACAAATCAAATAAAAAATTTAATAAAATCAATATTATTCCTGACTGGCTTTTAGGTTCCCTTAAAAGACTATTTAAGACTGGTGTGCTTTCTTTATAAAAAGCGTTCAGGTAGCATACTGATTTTATTTAATTTTTTCTTTTGATATTTTTAGTTAAATCAATTAATTACATGATAGCTTCTGTTTTTATAAGACTTACTATCTATACGCTATACGTCGGTGGACTAGAAACCAATATACTATAAACGTTGTTTCGCAAAAGACAAATAGGATTTTTATTTTTCAATAAAAAGATTGGCAGGGTTTTGCGATTTTTGATAGTCAGGAAATTTTACCATTAAAAAATATAGAAAAATCATACTAAAATTACCTTTCTTTCTGCCAATAGATCTTACATCCAAATCCCAGCAAATTATTAGTCATTTTTATATATTGTAATTGCAACTCCCAAATTGGTGCTTTTATCATTCTTGCAAAGGGAAATGCTCGATAATATAGGGCATAAGCTTGTTTGGCTTGTTCTTTTTGTAATTGCGTTGCTTTAGCTTGAAATTGAATACCTTGAATCTGTGCAATAGTTTTTGGGGTAACACTAATGGTACCAGCAACTTGTGGAAGTTTTAACATCGCTTTGGCATGTTCTGTTTTTAATTCAGAAAGAAGATACAAACACATCCTCCTTTCATCAAAAACGTAAAAGGTGTTGCATGCCCATGGTTTGTTATCAGGCAAGATGACATTTAGCGATAATACATGGTTTTTTTTAATGAATTTGCTGATTTTAGGATCGATTTGCATATGTTTGGTTTCGCTGGCGTTATTCTGGCTTAGTGTTAAGGTGTAGATCTTCGCCCCATCGTGGTAGCGATGAAATGTCAATTCCAAATAAGTCAAGCGCTCTAGCTACGCTATGCGTGATTATATCATCCACGCTGTCAATATGTTGGTATAACGCTGGCACAGGCGGGCAAATTACGCCTCCCATAAGGGTAATAGTTTCCATATTTTTTAGGTGAGCTAAATTTAGTGGCGATTCGCGAGCCATTAATACTAAGCGTCGACGCTCTTTTAATACAACATCGGCCGCACGGGTGAGTAAGTTATCAGATAATCCTTGGGCAATGGCAGCAAGCGTTCGCATTGAGCAAGGTGCTATTAACATACCCATGGTTTTAAACGATCCACTTGCTATGGCGGCGCCAATATTGTTAATGGAATACACCTTATCGGCTAGGGCTGCGATTTGTTGTATACTCATGTTGGGGACTTCGTACGCACTTGTTATTTGTGCCGCTTTAGAAATAACAAGGTGGGCTTCAATATCCGTTGGTTTTAATAGCTCTAACGCTTTTATACCATAGGCAATCCCTGTTGCACCACTAATGCCAATTATTATTCGCTGCGTTGCCATGTCAGTCCTTACTTATTAATATCAATATTGCAATAAAATCGTTAATGGCTATTTAAAATAGTTAACAAGTGAAATCATACTATTAATAAAAACGATATTAAAGTTAGTCATGAAATAGATGACTATACCTGTCTATTGTTAACGAATCAAGCAGGTAGTAGATTGCCCGTAGCATAACTATTACCTTAATAATAGGTAAATCAAAGAAATGTTAGTTAAATTATTAAATAATTTTTATGGCTATCCAAGTAAGGTTGGTAGCCATTTTAATGATTTACTCTCTAGCCATTGGTTTATTAATAACTTTAGTTTCTTGTTTACCTTGAATAGCTTTAATTTTTTCTTCATATTTGGTGACAGCTTCTTTGCTAGATAATAAGCTATAAGTTAAGGTAAATTCGGTACTTTGTCCTGGTTCTAACTGACGAACACGCTTTTGCTTACGTTCGATAGTCACTGGATAAGCAAGACTGGTCCCTGGCTCTAAGCCCGTGACATAACCTTGTTTAAGGGTATCGGTGTTTTTCCATAATGAAAGTACGGGTAATTCTTTAGTATTAAAGGCAATTCCTGCTGCTTTATCACCCGCTTTATTCGTTACCATTACCTGTGTTTGACCAGTAGCATCAGCAAAAGGATATACATTAAATACCATTTCATCAAAATCTTTAGTCGGCCCTAGATAAGTTTGCCAAGTATTAAGACCTCCTTTCGCATAGTTGTTAAATGGTGAAATCTCTTTCACTGGAGCCACAAACCTAGCACCTTCTTCAAGAATAGGTGTACCAAAATTGCTGTGATAGATGATCTGATAATCACGAGTATAATCACTTTTATTGGTGACTACATCATGGATTGTAAATTCTTTACTTCCAGGTATATAGCTAAGCGATGCCCACGTTTCTAAATTGCTTTTTTTAAAAGTATTTTCTTTAATTAAACCTTTAATAGTAATAGTGTACGGCTCTTTATCAGCAATATCGACAATTAACTTAGATACAGGAGTATTTTGAGCTCGTCCATGAAGTGTGTACATCATCCCATCCGCTTGTACTGCATGACCAGTCCATTCAAAACCACAGCGAACCATCATTTCGTTAAAGCCATCTAACCAACCTATGCCACCACGGCTTTCTAAATTGATATACTTAGGATTGACAACTTCATTGACTGGAGAGTCCCATCCCATACGGATACCATCACCAACAACGGACAAAATTCCTAACCCTCTAGTAGGAATTAATTGAATAGTAAAATTATCACTAGAAATAGTTAGCAGTTCAGTTCCTTCTTGTTTACCGCCTTTAAGCACCGTGTTTTGAATGGTAAATTTTTCCCCTTTTACACCCAAATCTCGGCTAGAAATAGACCAATTACCTTTAGCAACGTTCTTCTCATTATCAGTTAATACAAATTCTTTAGCATTAGCATTATAACTAGCCAAACTAAGTAATACAGCTAATGAAATAATTTTGACTTTCATTGTGATCCCTCATAGTTAATAAAATAGTACTGAATCGTTTCAGTCAATATGACATAAAATAGAAAGAATCAACAAAAAGAAAATCTTAAAATTGAGAGATAATTCACACTTTTTTAACATCAAATAATCACATATATAAAGATGATTAATTGCATGAATAAGTGTGAAATATTGAGAAGATCAGCTTTTAGGTCTAACTTGCCCAGCTTTCCAATGTTTACGACAAACTGAGTGGAATTCACTATCTCCGAGATGAATAGAATTTCCAAATTTAACAATTTGTCCATCCTGTCCTTCTAATAGGTTCATCGTTGCTTTTTTTCCACACCAACAGACGGTTTTTAGTTCTCTAAAATTATCCGCAATTTCTAATAATGTTTTTGAACCTTCAAAAAGTTGCCCCATATAATCAGTTTTTAAACCAAAAAACATCATTGGTATACCGTACTCATCACAAATATCAGATAGTTTCCAAATGGTACTTTTAGATAAAAACTGACTTTCGTCAATTAAGACGCACGCATAATTATTTTTCTTTATCAGTTCAATGATCTCATTAACACTATTATCATCAAGTTGTAATGCTCTTTTACGTAATCCTAAGCGAGAGACGATTTCGACAGCCGAGTCGCGCGTGTCAACCGATGATTTAAGTAGTAATGTTTGCATGTTATTACTTAAGTAATTATGATCAATTTGCAACAGTTCGGTGGATTTTCCGGCATTCATTACGCCATATATATAATAGATCTTAGACAAAATAACGCTCTCAAAATTAAAATCAATAAATGAATAAATCAATAAAAGTGAATGAATAAAAAGCTATAATGTAGGTAATAAAAAAGGTAAGTTAAATAACCTACCTTTGAGTTTGTTTAATCAATAATTATTTTGCTTTACCTTGGTTTGCAACAGCAGCTTGTTTGGCAGCGATTTCATCAGCATTACCTAAGTAGTAGTGTTTAATAACTTGCATGTTGTCGTCAAATTCATACACTAATGGCACACCTGTTGGAATGTTAAGTTCAATGATGTCATCATCGCTGATGTTATCTAAATGTTTTACCAATGCTCGTAGTGAGTTACCGTGAGCGGCAATAATAACTCGTTCACCTTTAGCAACACGTGGGGCAATGGTTGATTCCCAATAAGGTAATACACGTTTAATGGTTAATGCTAAGCTTTCGGTTAACGGTAATTCTGATTCAGGTAGTTTGCTGTAACGTGAATCGTGACCCGGAAAGCGTTCATCAGATTTTTCAAGCGCAGGTGGTGTGATGGCAAAGCCACGACGCCATAATTTTACTTGATCATCTCCATATTTTGCTGCCGTTTCGGCTTTATTTAAGCCTTGTAATGCACCATAGTGACGTTCGTTTAGCTTCCAGCTTTTTTCAACCGGTAACCATGCTTGATCAACTTCGTCTAAAACATGCCATAATGTGTGAATGGCACGTTTTAATACTGAAGTGTAAGCATAATCAAATGTGAAACCTTCTTTTTTAAGTAGTTTACCTGCTTCAGCAGCTTCTTTGTTACCTTTGTCTGATAAATCAACATCAGTCCAACCACAAAAACGGTTTTCTTGGTTCCAAACACTTTCTCCATGTCGAATTAGCACTAATTTTTTTACAGCCATGAGTATAACTCCTTTATTACGTAGATTAAATTTTTAGTATATTTTTTAAGGACATGCTGAGTAGTCCCCATGCATGTCCATTTGTTTTGAGCTAATGCTCTTAACTCAAAACGTTTATTATTTTGGTAAGTATTTTAACGGGTTAACTGATTGCGCTTTATATCGAATTTCAAAATGTAATCTGACTGACGAGGCGCCTGTTGCCCCCATTGTAGCAATTTGTTCACCTGCACGCACTACCTGCTGCTCTTTTACTAATATGGATTGGTTATGTGCATATGCTGTTAAATAGTCATCATTATGTTTAATGATGATTAAATTACCATAACCTGGTAACGCATTGCCTGAATAAACGACACGCCCATTAGCTGCAGCCATGACTTTGTCACCAATTGAGCCTGATATATCAATGCCTTTGCTTGCATTCGAAAATTTTTCAATAATCTTACCACGTGCAGGCCATTGCCATGAAATATTGGCAACTTTCGATTTTAACGCACCCGTGGCAGGCATACTTCTAGTGGAATCGTTTAAAGGTTCTGTAATGGTTTCAGTTGTTTCAATTGTCGTTGGTTGTTGATTTTTACCGGTAGTGGTGATTGATGTGGTTGTTGTTTTGGTTATTGTTGGTTGAGTTTTAGTTTGCCCCATTGTGATGGCAGAATTATTGTTACTGGTTTTGTGTTCCGTTGGTTGGTTTGTTGTGGTTTTTTGGGTGACTACAACTGTTCCACCACTAACGTCTAACACTTGCCCAACGTTAACAGCAAAAGGTTCTTTGATATTATTTTTAGCTGCTAATGAACGATAATCATTGCCAGTTACCCACGCAATATAAAATAAGGTATCACCCCGCTTAACAGTATAGGTATCACCTTGATATCCACCTTTTGGAATTTCATCGTAATTACGGTTATAAACAATGCGCTCATTACTAATTACCGTACCATTATTGCTAGTACTGTTAGTGGTATGAGAATTTGACGCGGTTGTTTTTCTTGATGATGGTGGATTATAAGTCGTAGGAGCAGAAGATACTCTACCTCCCGTTGAAATATTAGCTGGTGGTTTGGTATAAACGGAAGACGTTGATGTCCCGCCTGCACCAGAAATATCTTCGATTTCGGCCTGCTCAGTTTGTGTACACGCAGTGATTAACAAACTTAAACAACTTAATGTCAATATTTTTTTCAAAGTAACACCTTTCATTCGTGAATGTTATTTTTTCTCTGTTTTGTGTTAAGTAGCATTTTATACATATCGTTTTACTGGCACATTTTAGCGTTTTTACAGCAAAAAGCTATTACATTGATTACTTATTTTGGTTAAATAAATTCATTTAGAGTTTGGTTATTCTTTCCTATAAAGTTTTTTCTATGATTAATGTAGACTGTTTTAGTGATTTATAACCGCTGGCATTTAAACTAAGTTAGCATAAATTTTTATTTATTAATCAAATAAATAACTCAAGCAAACCCAGACACAATTTTGCTACAAACAAACTATTTTTTTGCTATCATTAATTAACTATTTATTCAGCTTTGTCGGATTTATTTTGAAAGTAGTGAGTATATACAATAAAATAGGCTTTCGTACAGTATCTTTACTGTATTTCTATAAAAATTTAATGTGATTTAAAATAATGACTTTATATATTGTTGCCACACCCATCGGAAACTTAGATGACATTACACTTAGAGCCATCAGTACACTCAAAAGTGTCGATCTTATTGCGGCTGAAGATACTCGTCATAGCGGCTTACTTTTACAACATCTTGGCATTAAAGCGAAGCTGTTCGCTTTGCATGATCATAATGAACAAGAAAAATCCAATTTTTTGATCGAAAAACTCAAATCAGGGTTATCGATTGCTTTAATTTCTGATGCTGGCACTCCGTTAATTAATGATCCTGGATATCACTTAGTTAAAGCTTGTCGCGAAAATGACATTAAGGTGGTGCCAATTCCCGGTGCTTGCGCTGCGATTACGGCTCTGTGTGCTTCGGGCTTGCCGTCGGATAAATTTATTTATGAGGGTTTTTTACCCGCTAAAACTAAAGCACGCCAAGATAGTCTTACAAAATTGCTAGATGAGCCACGCACGATGATTTTTTATGAATCAACTCATCGCTTATTAGACACGCTTAGTGATATGCAAACTATTTGGGGGAAAGATAAGCAAATCATTTTAGCTAAAGAACTGACCAAAACATGGGAAACCATTGTTAGCTTCAAGGTCAGCGAGTTGATTAATTGGCTAGATGAAGATTCTGCCCGCCAAAAAGGCGAGTTTGTATTAATTGTGCAAGGTCATACAAAATCTAATAATGACATCGATCCTAAGGCGATTACCACTCTTAAATTATTACAAAAAGAACTACCATTAAAAAAAGCCGCAGCCATTACTGCTGAAATATATGGGCTTAAAAAGAATCAACTATATCAAATCGGTTTGAATGCAGAGCAATAATTGAATTGCGTCCCACTATTTATAGAAACGTTTATAACCGATATTTTTAACAATGATTTATAGCAATTCATGACATGCTTTAAGCTAAATAGTTATTGCTAATTTGTTTAATTATTCGTTGATTTATCGGTAAGAACATTGGCACAAATAGCACAATTTAGTATATAATCGCCCCTTATTTTTAAGACATTTTATGACAAAAGGTAACAAACAGTATGGGATTTAAATGTGGGATTGTTGGACTACCCAATGTAGGTAAGTCAACGCTTTTTAACGCACTAACTAAAGCTGGTATTGAAGCGGCTAACTTTCCGTTTTGTACTATCGAGCCAAACACTGGGGTTGTGCCAATGCCCGATCCACGTTTAGATGAACTGGCTAAAATTGTTAAGCCACAGCGCACGTTGCCAACCACCATGGAATTTGTTGATATTGCTGGTTTAGTTAAAGGTGCATCGAAAGGTGAAGGTTTGGGTAATCAATTTTTAGCTAACATTCGTGAAACCGAAGCGATCGGTCATGTTGTACGTTGCTTTGAAAACGACAATATTATTCACGTCGCAGGCAAAATCGATCCTGCTGAAGATATCGAAATTATTAACACCGAACTTGCCCTATCCGATCTTGAAGCTTGTGAACGAGCAATGACACGCCTGCAAAAACGCGCTAAAGGTGGCGATAAAGACGCTAAATTTGAGTTAGAAATTCTTCAAAAATGTTTACCGCATTTAGAACAAGGTAAAAAGTTGTTGTTACTTGATTTAAGTAAAGAAGAACTTGATGCAATTAAATACTTGAATTTTTTAACCTTAAAACCAACGATGTATATCGCCAATGTGAATGAGGATGGTTTTGAAAACAATTCTTATTTAGATAAGGTCAAAGCTATTGCCGAGCAAGAAAAGGCCGTGGTTGTAACTGTATGTGCCGCAATTGAAGCTGAACTTGCCGAACTTGATGATGCTGATCGTGAGGAGTTTATGCAAGATTTAGGCTTAACAGAACCAGGATTAAATCGGGTGATTCGCGCAGGATACAGCTTACTTAACCTGCAAACTTATTTTACAGCAGGTGTTAAAGAAGTTCGTGCGTGGACAATTTCGGTTGGCGATACTGCACCACAAGCAGCAGGAAAAATTCATACCGATTTCGAAAAAGGCTTTATTCGTGCTCAAACCATTGCTTTTGATGATTTTATTAAATACGGTGGCGAACAAGGCGCTAAAGAAGCAGGCAAAATGCGCGCTGAAGGTAAAGATTATATCGTGCAAGATGGCGATATTATGAACTTCTTATTTAATGTTTAGTTGTTTATTTCACGTCGCCTTTTGGCGACGTTGTTATATCAGCTATCATAATAAATAATTAATATTACTCAAAAATCATTTTTTACCTAAACGTATAAATTACCAAAACTTCTTTTCAAAAAATCTAATAATCGATTAATAAAGATACATAAGGACAGCACTTTTTATGTTACTCACTTTTCAGCAAGCCAAACAGCAAGTACTTCAAAGCGCATCAACCATAAAATCGCTGCATAGCGAAAAAGTTACGTTATTTGATGCATTAGAAAGAATTACTGCTGAGTCTGTGATTTCCCCCATTAATGTACCTAGTTTTGATAATTCAGCAATGGATGGTTATGCGGTTCGGTTAGCAGATCTTAAGCAATCAAAATTGTTGCCGTTGGCCGGTGCTATTTTTGCGGGAGATGATATAAACAAACTTCACTGGCCACAAGGTACTTGTTTGCGTATTATGACGGGAGCTCCAGTGCCAAATGAAGCCGATGCCGTTGTCATGCAAGAGCAGACCGAAAAATCTGATTTGGGAATTACTTTTTTAGGTAACGTAAAAACTGGCGATAATATTCGTCGTATAGGTGAAGATGTTAAAAAAGGTGCGATCACAGTCAACAAAGGGACTAAATTAACGATACCAACACTATCGACACTTGCAACATTCGGCATTAGTGATCTTGTGGTTTTTAAAAAGTTAAAAGTCGCTATCTTATCTACCGGTGATGAATTAACGCCAATTGGTCAGCCATTATCTGGCAATGGCGCTATTTATGACAGCAACCGCTTCACACTAAAATTATTATTAACCAAACTTAACTGTGAAATCGTTGATCTCGGCATTATTCCTGATGACCCAACCCAAATCAAACACGCGTTAATAACTGCATCAAGTCAGGCTGACTTGGTGATAACAAGTGGCGGCGTATCTGTTGGTGACGCGGATTATACAAAAATTGCTTTAGAAGAATTGGGTAAAATCAATTTTTGGAAGATTGCAATGAAGCCAGGCAAACCTTTTGCTTTTGGCAAAATTGGGGACGCACTATTTTGTGGCTTGCCCGGTAATCCTGTTTCGGCTTTGATAACTTTTTATCAATTAGTTCAGCCATTGATTTTAACACTTTCAGGACAACAAATAGCACCTATCGATTTATCTTTTAAGGTTAAAACCATTAATAATCTAAAGAAAAGTATTGGTCGATTAGATTTTCAACGAGGTATATTACAAAGTAATGAATACGGTGAGTTAGTAGTGACAACAACAGGACAACAAGGCTCACATGTTACTCAATCTTTTAATGGCGCTAACTGTTTTATTGTACTTGAGCAAGATCGAGGTAATGTCAATAAAGGCGAAATGGTAACCGTTGAACTGTTTAATACATTACTTAAGTAACGTTATAGTTTAAGCCATGGTTTGTGAATTCTGCGTCCAATAAAGCCACGTATATTAATAAACCGAAGTAATAGCGTTGGTGCACAATTAAAACAGCGCCACTAATATTGCACCAACTGCAATCATGGCAACACCAATACCCGCTACTAACGAGATCTTTTCACCAAATAAAACAGCAGCAAATACTACAGCAAAAACTACGCTTAATTTATCAATTGGTGCAACTTGCGAGACTTTACCGTCTTTGATTGCCATAAAATAAAATAGCCAAGATAGCGCACCAGCAATACCGCTTAGCGCAATAGTGAGTAATGCCCTTTTATCATTAAAAAAGGTGTTGATAAGGTTTAATTTACCTTGAACAACAACCACTCCGACTAAAAAAATGGCCATTACAATTGCACGAATTGCAGTTGCGGTGTTAGCATCAAGATGTTGTAAACCAATTTTTCCTAAAATAGCAACACTCGCCGCGGTAATAGCCGAAAGTAATGCATAAATAAGCCATGCACTCATATTAGTATTTATCGACTTTAAATAGATATTGTTGATTATTCGAATTGGTATTACATTGTTGTGATTTATTCATTATACCGCGACAATCTTCTAAAACACCGTGAGCTTTTGACCAATGATAGGTTTTACCTTTGTCGTTTTTGCCCCCACATCCAACTAATACTAAGCTAAACATTAAACAAGCTACCCCAATAACTGCAAATTTCATTTCTTTCTCCTTTTTAGTAAGTGCATTGAAATAATTAGCAATATTATGTTTGTTTTATTTGGATTATTTTAATACAGAATCGATGTGATTAATAGCTAGTTTTAAAGCTGATAACGTTCAGCGTTTAGACCCAATCAACTGCGATGGCAAAACCTGTTTAGAAAAGATAGGATCAGTCAATATCATTTTGCGCCTAAACGAATCAAGATTGTTGAGTGAGCAATCTGCCAGTTTCTATCTTCAGACAAATTAAGATTTATATGGTCAAACCATGTCTGATGTGTGGTAATCTACTTTGGGCTTTAGGTGCTAACTCTTTACTCGCATGGCACCAACGCAAAAACTCACTTATTTTTATTTAAAAAGATTCATCGTGCTAAAACCTTTTAGAAGTATGATGTATTTTTTAGGCATTAAATCTTGCTTTTGATTTGTCATCGTTGTTACAGTATTTTTACCACTAATTAGTTTAATCATTTGCTGTACGCTCAATTACTATGGCAACATTTCGAGCATTAGCTATCGCATTCGGTTTAGACACTTTGACTTTAAGCCAATTAACCGAGAATTGTTGAATAACACGCTCAGCAATGTGTTCAGCAACACACTCAATCAATTCAAAATTCGATGATTCAACTAGTTGTGTTACGGTTTGGCTAACGACAAAATAATCTAAACAAAGTTCGACGTTATCACTTTCTCCGGCTGGTTTATTATTCCATGCCATTTCAAGATCGATAATTAACTTTTGCTTAATGGTCTTTTCCCACTCATACACACCAATGGTAGTTAAAACAGTTAATCCTTCAATTAATACTCTATCTTTGCTATATGTATTCATACTAAAATCCAAAAAGTCGATTTTTCTTAAATAGAGATTACCGAATCTTGATAAATTACGCTATAATTTATTGCAATATATTTTAAAATACTAGCAATTATGACGCGAATTTTTCAACCTCTTACAATTGTTCAAAATAGTCTGGTTACCTTAGATGACAATGCGTTCAACCATCTTATTCGTGTGTTACGCATGAAAGTTGGTGAAGAAATTATCCTATTTGATGGTTCTAATCATATTACCCCTGCAGTGATTTATGAAGTTAATAAAAAATCAGTTACGGTTAAAACCGCGTCGTCTGTTTTAGAGAATCACGAATCCCCTTTAAATATCCATTTAGGGCAAGTAATATCACGTGGCGAAAAAATGGAATTTACAATTCAAAAATCAGTGGAGTTAGGTATTAATAGCATTACTCCCCTACTTTCTGAACGTTGTGGAGTAAAATTGGATGCTGATAGACTCGATAAAAAAGTCCAACAATGGCAAAAGATTGTGATTTCGGCTTGTGAGCAATGTGGTCGCAATGTGGTTCCCGTCGTTAACCCAGTAATGAAGCTTGAAACTTGGTGCGCAAATTTAACAACGCCGTTACGCTTAAATCTTCACCCTAAAGCTACACATGGCGTAAAGCAATTGCCTAACGGTTATAATGACATTAGCTTATTAATTGGACCTGAAGGTGGTTTATCAGAAGATGAAATCAGTATGACCCATAATTATCAATTTACCGATATTTTGCTTGGACCACGCGTTTTGCGTACCGAAACAGCAGCATTAACGGCCCTAACTGCTTTGCAAGTGTATTTCGGTGATTTAGGATAATATAAAGTCATATTGTTATAAGGTAAATTAACCCGCTATTGCTAATGTTTGCTTTGCATCTTAGACTGTAACGAGTATGATAGTTACTAGCACACTTTTAATAATGATTTAAGATAATAGTGCTTTAAAACACTCACTGTCGAATGTTCACCTAATCCAATAAATAACGGATATAGAATAATACGCATTATCAACCTATTATTCGCTAAAACAAAAAAATCAGTAAGGAGTCACCATGATTAAACTTGGTATTGTTATGGATCCAATTAGTCATATCAATATTAAAAAAGATACCAGTTTTGCTATGTTGCTTGAGGCACAAAAACGAGGTTATTCGCTTTTTTATATTGAAATGAATGACCTATTTTTAGACACTGGCGAAGCTTATGCAACAACTCGTCCTTTGAAGGTTTATAACGATAAAGATCACTGGTTTGACCTTGGCCAAGAACAAACGCTCCCTTTGTGTGACCTTGACACGATTTTAATGCGAAAAGATCCCCCTTTTGATACTGAATATATTTATGCGACTTATATTTTAGAACGTGCTGAAGCTAAAGGTGTGTTGGTAGTTAATAAACCACAAAGTCTGCGCGATTGTAACGAAAAGCTGTTTACCGCTTGGTTTGCTGAGTTTACACCCAAAACCTTGGTTACTCGCCAAACACAGCAGATTAAAGCGTTTTTTCAAAAGCATCATGATATTATTTTAAAACCATTGGATGGTATGGGAGGATCGTCAATTTTTAGAGTCAAACAGGATGATCCTAATGTTTCGGTAATTATAGAAACATTAACCAAACATAACACTTGTTATTGTATGGCTCAGGACTTTATTCCTGCCATTAAAGAAGGCGATAAGCGTGTTTTAGTGGTCGATGGTGAACCTGTACCTTATTGTTTAGCGCGAATTCCACAAAAAGGCGAAACACGAGGCAACCTTGCTGCCGGTGGCCATGGTGAAGTTAGAGCATTAAGCGATAGTGATTGGCATATAGCTAAAAGCATCGCCCCTATTTTAAAAGAAAAAGGTCTTTTGTTTGTAGGACTTGATATTATTGGTGATAAGTTAACCGAAATTAACGTTACCAGCCCAACCTGCGTTCGTGAAATAGAAGCTGCCAATCCAGATCTTTCAATCACAGGTATGCTAATGGACGCAATCGAACATCGATTAAATAAAAAGAGTTAAACAATGATTAGAGAATATAAACCCGAAGATTTAAATAGCGTAATGACAATTTGGTTACAAGGGAATTTGCAAGCTCATGACTTTATCGATTCTGAATTTTTTAAACAAAATTACGATTTAGTGAAAATGCTAATTCCAATGTCCACTTTATATGTGCAAGATCTTGACGGTATAAAAGGATTTATTGGTTTAACTGAAAACTACATTTCAGGGTTATTTGTTGACCAAAATCACCGTCACCAAGGAATCGGTAACGCACTAGTTAACAAAGCGAAACAACACCACAATGAACTGTTAGTGCATGTTTATAAAAAAAACACTATAGCGATTGATTTTTATCTTTCACAAAATTTTGATATTGTTTCAGAATCGATCAATGAAGAAACCAATGAACCTGAATTATTAATGCGCTGTATTGTTGAGCATAACGTTAAAATTGGCAAATGTGCATTATAAAAATTACCTAAATGTGAAGCTATGAATTTAAAAGATCATTTTATTATTGCTATGCCAACACTCGATGACTCATTGTTTAGTCATTCTGTTATTTATATTTGTGAACATAACCGTGATGGAGCTATGGGAGTTATAATTAATAAACCGATTATTGATCTTAATGTAGCAACAGTCCTTACACGGTTAGAAATTACTTCGCCCACAAGTTGTGCTGAATTAGAGTATCCTGTATTTTGTGGTGGACCAATCGCTGATGAGCAAGGATTTATTTTACATACACCTCAGCAAGGATTTGCTTCTAGCATTCAAATTTCGGATGATGTGATGATTAGTACTTCGCTCGATGCGCTTAAATCAATTGGCTCCCCTGAACAACCCCAAAATATTTTTTTGGCATTAGGATATTCAAGCTGGCAGTCATTACAACTTGAGGACGAAATAGCTCGTAATGATTGGTTAGTTACCAATGCTGATCCCAAAATTATTTATGAAGTTGCCATCGATGAGCGCTGGCAAAAAGCTGCTCAAACGCTTGGGGTTAATATGAATACTATCTCGCACCAAATGGGAAATGCATAATCCATGGCAACCATTATTGCGTTTGATTTTGGCACCGTAAGTATTGGTGCCGCTATTGGTCAAGATATTACTAAAACTGCCAATCCTTTGTGCTCGTTTAAAGCGCGTGATGGCATTCCCAACTGGCAAGCTATTGAAAAGGTTTTAAAAGAGTGGAAACCCGATTTTTTAGTCGTTGGTTTACCCTTAAATATGGATGGAACCGAGCAACCTTTAACCGCCCGAGCGCGTAAATTTGCCAATCGTTTACATGGCATGTTTGGTTATCAAGTTCATTTACAAGATGAACGGTTATCAACCGTCGAAGCAAAATCCCATATTTTTGCTTCTCGTGGTTATCGTGCGCTTGAAAAAGGCATCGTTGATGCAACTTCTGCCATTATTATTTTAGAAAGTTGGTTTGAAAATAATTAGCGATTTTAATTAATTGGTTATTTTGTCAAGAATTAATCGCCATTAAATTTCATCCTTGCTAAAATAGTAGACAATATTCTATTGTAAGGATTACTTGCTGTGTCAAATAATAAATCTCTCAGTTATAAAGATGCTGGTGTCGATATTGATGCTGGCAATGAACTTGTTGATCGCATCAAATCTGTCGTTAAAGAAACTACACGACCAGAGGTTATGGGTGGACTAGGCGGCTTTGGAGCGCTATGTGCTATTCCTCAAAAATATAAAGAACCTATTTTAGTATCGGGCACTGATGGTGTGGGGACTAAATTACGCCTTGCAATGGATTTAAACCGTCATGAATCAATTGGTATTGATTTAGTTGCCATGTGTGTTAACGATTTGATTGTACAGGGTGCCGAACCTTTATTCTTCCTTGATTATTATGCTACTGGCACACTTAATGTTGATGTTGCAACTACTGTAGTCACTGGCATTGCCGAAGGATGTAAACAATCAGGGTGCGCTTTAGTGGGCGGTGAAACAGCCGAAATGCCGGGTATGTACCATAATAATGATTATGATTTAGCTGGATTTTGTGTTGGCGTCGTTGAAAAATCTAAAATGATTGATGGCAGTAAAGTGCAAAACGGTGATGCATTAATTGCATTAGCTTCAAGCGGCGCTCATTCTAATGGCTATTCATTAGTGCGTAAAATTATCGAAGTCAGTGGTGTAAACCCAACAACTAAAAAATTAAACGGTACACCTCTTGCTGATTACCTACTTGCACCCACTAAGATCTATGTTAAGTCTGTACTTGATCTCATCGCCCAAGTTGACGTGCACGCTATTGCCCATATTACTGGTGGCGGATTCTGGGAAAACATTCCGCGTGTGTTACCTGCAAATACTCAAGCAGTTATTGATGAAACAAGTTGGCAATGGCCAGCCATATTTGATTGGCTACAGCAAGCTGGCAATGTTAGTTGTCACGAAATGTACCGCACTTTTAACTGTGGTGTTGGCTTAATTATTGCCTTACCTAGATCACTAGCTGATAAAGCCATTACCTTACTGAATAATCATGGTGAAACAGCATGGTTATTGGGTGAAATTAAACACGCTACATCAAGTGAACGTGTTATTATTAAGTAGTAAGTATTCTATTTAACATATTACTTAATTTTAAACAAGTGGGTAATATCTAAGATTATTTCAAGGTTTATCGATTTAAACAATAACCGTTTAAACAATAACCGATAGTATCCCTACCAAGATACTATGGTTTTGTTTTTTTCAATCGTCATTATTCGTCTATCCAGTAGCTCAAAAACTCAACGGTTTACTCAAGAAATTAATATAAAAATAGCTCAAAGCCATATGACTTTTTGGTACAATAACAAAAAAACATTATAACAAAGTAATGTTATAACACTTTAAAATAAAAGGTTTTTTAATGATCATATCAGATGCAAATAGTGCAGTGTCATCCGTCGCTTATCGTACGAACGAAGTCATTGCTATTTACCCAATTACGCCAAGCTCAACAATGGCTGAACAGGCAGGCACATGGGCAGAATTTAACAAACCAAATGTATTTGGTGACACGCCAAGAGTGATTGAAATGCAGTCCGAAGCTGGTGCAATTGCGACTGTTCATGGTGCATTAATGACAGGTGGGCTAGCAACTTCGTTTACTTCATCACAAGGTTTGCTTTTAATGATCCCATCGCTGTATAAAATAGCGGGTGAACTGACTCCTTTTGTTTTGCATGTTGCCGCGCGTACCGTTGCAACGCATGCTCTTTCAATTTTTGGTGATCATTCTGATGTCATGGCAATTCGGCAAACGGGGTTTGCGATGCTTTGTTCAAGTTCAGTGCAAGAAGCGCAAGATTTTGCCTTAATTTCGCAAATAGCCAGCTTTAATAGCCGCGTTCCTTTTGTTCATTTTTTCGATGGATTTAGAACGTCGCACGAAGTTAATAAAATTTATCCACTTAGCGATGACCAAATCCGTAACTTATTACCACACGAAGCCATTAAAGCCTATCGTACGCGAGCTTTAACGCCTGATAAACCTGTGACACGGGGTACATCAGCCAATCCTGATACCTACTTTCAATGTCGTGAAGCAATAAATACCTATTATGATAATGTCTATCAACATGTTGTTGATGCTATGGACGCTTTTGCAATAGAAACTGGCAGAAAATATCAACCTTTTGAATATTATGGTGCGAGTGATGCCGAGCGCATTATTGTGGTTATGGGTTCAGGGGCAAGCACCACCAAAGAAGTGGTTGATGTATTACTTAAACAAAACGAAAAAGTCGGTGTAGTCACAGTTAGATTATTCCGCCCTTTTTCTGCCAATCATTTGCTAGAGATTATTCCAAGTACTGTGAATAAAATTGCTGTTCTTGATAGAACCAAAGAGCCCGGCTCCCAAGCTGAACCACTTTATTTAGATATTATGACTGCATTTGCTGAAAGTTTATCACGCGGTGAACGTACCAGCATGCCGATCATTGTAGGAGGGCGTTATGGGTTATCGTCTAAAGAGTTTGATCCTCGTTGTGTACTTGCCATTTTTACCGAACTGGGATTAGATAAACCTAAACCACGATTTACCGTTGGTATTTATGATGATATAACTGGGCTTTCTTTACCGTTACCCGAACAATCTATTCCACAAAAATCCGCTCTTGAAGCCCTATTTTATGGACTTGGTAGTGATGGCACAGTGTCGGCAACCAAAAATAATATTAAAATTATCGGTGATAGTTCGCCTTTTTATGTGCAAGGGTATTTTGTTTATGACTCTAAAAAAGCAGGTGGCTTGACTACTTCGCACTTACGAGTTAGCTTGGAACCAATTGATTCCCCCTATTTAATTACCAGTGCCCATTTTATTGGATGCCACCAAGATCAGTTTATCGATAAATATCAAATTGTTGATAAATTAAAAGATGATGGCATCTTTTTGCTTAACACACCCTATAGCAAAGATGAAATTTGGCATCGCCTTCCTAAAGAAGTCCAAGTACAATTAATTCAAAAACGAGCCCATTTTTATATCATTAATGCAACAAAAATTGCACGTGAATGTAATTTAGGAGCAAGAATTAATACTGTTATGCAGGCGGCGTTTTTTCACCTAGCTGGAATTTTTAAAAATGATTTTAATATTACCCAATTAAAAGAAGTCATTGCAAAAAGTTATAGCAGTAAAGGACAAGATTTGGTTGAAAATAACTGGAAAGCACTTGATTTAGCTATAGCCTCACTTGAGCAAATTCCACTTAGCTGTGTTGACCAAAGTAGTGCCATGATGCCTCCAATTGTGCCAGCTAACGCGCCTAACTTTGTTAAAACAGTCACTGCGGCTATGTTAGCTGGTTTGGGGGATAGCTTACCAGTATCAGCATTTCCACCCGATGGTACATGGCCAATAGGCACAACCAAATGGGAAAAACGTAACATTGCTGAAGAAATTCCTATTTGGCAACCCGAACTATGTACTCAGTGTAATCACTGTGCTGTTGCTTGTCCTCATGCGGCCATTCGTGCTAAAGTTGTTGCGCCCGATGATATGGCTAATGCACCAGACTCATTAAGCTCGCTTGAAGTCAAAGCCCGTGATATGAAAGGTCAACGCTATGTGTTGCAAGTTGCCCCAGAAGATTGTACGGGCTGTAATTTGTGTGTCGAAGTTTGCCCTGCTCGTGATCGCAATAATTCTGCAATTAAAGCAATTAACATGCAATCGCGTATCGACAACCTTGATACTCAGCGCACTAATTTTGACTATTTTATGGCATTGCCAGATCGCGATATTAATACGCTTGAACGCATTGATGTGCGTACATCGCAATTACTTACACCGCTATTTGAATATTCAGGTGCTTGTGCTGGTTGTGGTGAAACGCCATACATTAAATTGTTAACGCAACTTTATGGCGATCATTTAGCAATTGCGAATGCCACAGGGTGTTCATCTATTTATGGTGGTAATCTTCCATCGTCACCTTACACAACTGATCGAGATGGTCGTGGACCGGCTTGGGCAAATTCGTTATTTGAAGATAATGCTGAATTTGCTTTAGGGTATCGCATTACTTATGATCAACATAAAAAACGGGCATTGCGCTTACTTGATTCTGTTGCTGGTGACATTTCGCCCGAGATTGTCATAGCGTTAAAATCATCAGAGACATCTATCGCTGAAAAACGGCAACAAGTCGAGTTATTATGTGAACAGCTAGCGCATCTCGACTCAGTTCAAGCGCAAGAGTTGATGCAAGATGCAAATTACTTGATAGATAAATCAGTTTGGGCTATTGGAGGCGATGGTTGGGCTTACGATATTGGATTTGGTGGGCTTGACCATGTCATGAGCTTAACTGATAACGTAAATGTATTGGTGCTAGACACTCAGTGTTATTCGAATACAGGAGGTCAACAATCAAAAGCCACCCCAATGGGCGCTGTATCAAAATTTGCTGATTTAGGTAAGCATAAAGCCCGTAAAGATCTTGGTGTGAGTGTAATGATGTATGGACATGTATATGTGGCACAAATTGCGTTAGGTTCGCAACTAAATCAAACGCTTAAAGCCTTACAAGAAGCTGAAGCATATGATGGACCATCGCTCATTATTGCTTATAGTCCTTGTGAAGAACATGGCTATGATCTTGCTAAATCGCATGAGCAGATGAAAGATTTAGTTAAATCAGGATTCTGGCCTTTGTATCGTTACGATCCACGCCGTATGGCAGAAGACAAACCAGCTTTGGTATTAGATTCAAAAGCGCCAAACAGCGAGTCATTAACTGGTATCTTACTAAAAGAACAGCGTTTTCGCCGTTTAGAAACACTTGAACCCGTGATTGCCAACACCTTGCATGAGCGTTCAACCAAAATGGTGAATTCTAAATATAAGTTTTTGCAGATGCTGGCAACCTATTCAGATATTGAAACACCGGCAGATAGCTAACAGTAACCACGGTACTTAACAAAACATTCCAAAGGACTGTTTATTTATAACAGTCCTTTTTTAAATGCTGTTTTTGAGCAATAAAGCACCATAATTGTGCATATTTAAATCAAGTTAGCCCAAAAAAGTAACCAAACATCATTGCCCTTTTATTATTGATTACTGTACAAATCAAGCACTCTTATCATTTTTAAAAAATTGGTATTATTTTTGCATGGTTAATAATTGAACACATGAGGAACAATTAAAATAGGAGGTGAATCATGGTGTCAAATTTAAATATGAGTAGAAGAAAACTATTAACATTTTCCAGTGCTGCTATAGTGGGATTATCTGTTAATCAACTGTTATCGAAAGCGTATGCTCAAGAAGTACAAAAATCAATTTCATTCTCACTACCTGTGCTTGATAAACTAGTAACCCCAGATGCAACTCATCCTATTCGACTTAATTTTAACGAAAATGCACTTGGCATGTCACCAAGAGCCAAACAAGCAGCTATTGATGCCATACCTAAAGCTAATAGATATGCAAAAGCCGAGATGCCGCTTTTAAATAAAGCATTAGCTAAACATCACCAAGTGGTAGAAAGTCAAATATTATTAACTGCTGGCTCGTCAGAAGGAATCCGCAGTACTATATCCGCTTTTGTAAAACCAGATACACAACTAGTTATACCAGAACTTACTTATGGTGATGGTGAGCATTTTGCAAAAATTTTTAATTTAAAAATAACCAAAGTTCCATGTTTAACTGATTGGAAAATTGATATAACTAGTTTAAAAAATGTAGTTGAAGGATATCGAGGTTTTTCGATTGTTTATTTGGTTAATCCTAACAATCCAACTTCTACAGTGTTTGATCTAAATGAGATCGAATCATGGATAAAAAGTAAACCTAAAAACACAATTTTTATTTTCGACGAAGCTTATGCCGAATTTGTTAATGATCCTACTTTTGAATCAGCAGAGAAATTTATTACACAAAAATATGAAAATATTGTATTGCTTAAAACATTTTCTAAGATTCATGCAATGGCTGGATTACGTGTAGGTTACATTGTTAGCACAGAGGCAAACATAAAAAATATATCCCAGTATGTGGCAGGTGAAAAATTAAACTATTGTGGTGTTTGTGCGGCATTAGCATCGATAAATGATACTCAATATTTGACCTACTCCAAAAAAGTGGTTGATGTGTCACGCGATATTATGGAAAAAGTATTGTCAGAGTTGGGAATACATTATCTTAAATCAGAAACTAATTTTATGTTTCACAAAACACCAATTGGGTTAAATGATTATCGGGAATTAATGAAACAAAAATTCATATTAGTTGGTCGAGATTTTGCCCCTGCAACCAATTGGTGCCGTATATCACTAGGCACGCCAGGTGAAATGCTTTATGTAGCAAATGTAATACGCGAATTAAGAGAAAAATCGATGATTTAATTATAGAGAGGAAACAATTAAAACTCTCTAAATATGATCGATTTAAAGAGTTTTAATTTATGATTTAAATAAATCTTGATATTAGCTATCGGTTATACGTCGTGTCATCCAGTAATGCTTCTTCCAATAACTTTCATACAAGCTTGAATAAGTTACACCTTTTGAACTTGAAGCATGTAAAAATTTACCATCAGTATAATAGATACCAACATGTAAACCACTACGGCTACGTCCTGTTTTAAAGAACACCAAATCGCCTGCTTTAGGAGTGTTCACCTTGACACCTAATTTAGCTTGCTCAGCAGCGCTTCTCGGCAAGTTTTTTGAAAGTTTGTTTTTGAAAAAGTTCATCACCAAAGCAGAACAATCACTACCGGCTAAAGTCGTACCACCGTACCGATACGGCGTATTTTGCCATTTTTTATAGTGAGATTCTATTTTAGCTAACATAGTTGGATTAGATTTTGTATTTATAACAGAAATTTGACCGTGGCTGGTACTACATCCAAATAACATAAACAGAGAAAAGATCAATGTGGTTATAAAAAAAAGTTTATTCATACTACTACTAAAGTTGCTGAGCAACGTTCCTAATAGTCGATTGTCTTTTTTTGTCATTTCTTTTTGTTCCTTTATTTAACGTCGACCAATGCGAATAACGTCTAGCTACCTTTAAACAGTTAGGTAACACACCTTTTTCCCAATCGGTTTTATCTAATTTAGATAACCTAACTGGGCTGGTGTCCGCATGGCTGCGATGATTTAAACTTTCTTTAAGGCGAATTAAACGCAAAGAAAGAAAACAAATAATAACATCATCAACACTTAATTTACTGTATCCAGAAAGATGATAACGCATTCTAGCACCATAATGTTTTGCTGTTTGCATTAAACTACCCATCGCGGCACCAATTAATGTAGCTGAGCCGAGCGAAAGCCCTCCGGTTGCTAAGTCAATACTAGCACCAATCGTTGCACCTGACACAAAGCCTTTAGTTAAATGAATACCCATCGCTTTTAGTGCATCAACATTAAAAAGGTCAGCCTTATAGCGACCTTTAATTAAAGGCAAACTTTCTTCGCTCTCTTGAGTTGAATCAAATTGATACAATTTTAGTAATTCGTTGATCACTATTTGTTCCCGCTTTCTAACTTTATTTTGCATAGCAGTAATTGCTTTTTTATCGTCTAATTTAGCCATTTCGTAAAAGGCGGTAACATCAACGAGCGTTTCAGCAATAATCCAATTAGCAGTTTGATTACGAGAATCACGAATTTGTGCGATTTTATCTAGCCAATTATCTAATATTTTTTTAGCAGGCTCAACCAGTAAAGCAAGGCTATGATACAAACGCTCCTCGCCGTCCAAGGATGGGAATACAGCATCAAACCTTATAATAGCATGAATCCCAATCCGTGAAAGCAAACTTTTCCATTCTTTTTCATTTTGATCATTATCAGCGATAAAATTTAAAACCGCTAATATAGGTTTATCACTATTGGATAAAATAGCTAATTCATCGTGATATTTGGCCAATACTGGTTCACGCACATCTATCACATAGATAGATGCATCGCTATTTAATATTTGTCTGATAACTTTAGCCTCTTGATTAAATGCGTTTTCGGCTTCTGGGCTTTGTAAAAAAAGTGTCAATCTATCAATGCCATCAAGTTTTGCGTTGGCGGGAAATAGGTGGTTAATGTAATCATACAGCGCTAAACTGTCTTCTAACCCTGGGGTATCATAAAAAACAATCGATTGATTATGATCTAGTGGTAATGTTATTGATTCAACATGTCTTGTGGTACCCGGACGATCGGACACATGACCAAAATGACTATTACGGATTAAAGTACGTAATAATGACGTTTTGCCAACATTTGCATGACCCACCACGGCTAATTTTAACGTTGATAGCATATTAAATATCCTCGATTAGCCAGTCAGGTTCAGCTAACTGAAAAGATAGCGATTGCCAATTATGGTACTGTTTGCCTTGATTAATAAACCAGATACGAGTTTGCTGTGATTTATTAATCAGCTGATTAATAAAATTCAATAACCCTCTATCAGGTGTTCTATCGGTATCAATTGCAATTAATAGTTTTTTGGCTGGTATTAATTGCAGATAATCTAACATGTTACCGCGCTGTTCACGAGTATTCAAAAAACCTAAAAAAGAAACAGATTCAGGAGAATGCCAACTTTCTTGTACATCTATGGCAACCAAAAATGCCCCCTCACCGTCTTCAATTGAATGTGTAGGCAAATGCCATTGGTAGCCATCATTACCCAATTTATCGGCATCTTCAATATTAACAAACAGTGGCTGTAATTGATTTGCTAATATTTGATAATCAGGATGCACAATATTTAGCTCAATTCGATGACAGCTAATCAGCCAATTAACACCACAAAATGCCATACATAAAAATCGTACTACTAATCCATAAACAATAAACACACCAAGCAACCAAACAGCCCATGATGAGCGTACATCGCCAGCGCTTAACGCATGTTCGCTTAGCTTTATAACTTCGTCTTTAGGGATTTCGAAACCAAATAACGACGGTAAATAACCTAAATAGTGAGTTAGTGCAATAACCGTATCCGAACTGAGCAAAGTAGTTTGCCATTCAAAACTATAATGTTTGGTTGAAAATAGTACAACTAATACCAATAATGCACTGCTTAAAATCACAGTCCAAAACAGATTAAGTACAAAACCGATGAGCCAACGAATGCGCACGCCAAACAGCTCAACAAACGCCGGTATAAGTTGCTGTACTGTCTTTTTTTGAGATAGTTTTTTAGCTAACCATAACCAACAATGAATCAATAAACTACCACCAAAATTAGCAAAAAATAAGAACGAACTCAACCAAATAGATAGTGTAATTAGATGCACACCTAATAAACTAAAAAGTGCCCAATACAGGTTGATAGGATTTTGACTTAACGCCCCCAACGCTAAAGAGCTACCCAAAAAAATAGATAATACTAGCAATAATGCAAACGATAGCTTTACCGATCGCAATAGTATTTTTTGCGCCAAATATAGCCCATTTTGTTTAGACAACATAGTTGCTCGCATCACAATTCGATCTGTGAGCGGTATTTGTTCTACTCTTACTTGTCGGTTGATGTCTTGGTCAGCAAACCGCCCAGATTTGGTTTCAATTAAATGAATCGTTTCGGTCAGCCAGAGTGATTTTAGCTTTTGTCGCATTAGACTCAATCTTCGCCATTATTCTCAATAAAATATAAAAGAAACGCGACCTAAGTCGCGTTAAAAAAATCAAGTTAATTACTGTGTTATTTCACCAATTTTGCTTAATAATGTTTGAATACGCTGTTGCCATGCTTGCTGATCTTGTTTTAGTTTTTCGTTTTCGTCGCGTAGCGCTTTCATTTCATCAGAACTCTCATTAATCAGTTGTTCCAACTCTTGATTACCTTGCTTTAATGTTGCGATCTCTTGTTGTAATGTATTGATAGTATTTACAGTATGTTGGATACGGCTTTCTAATTGATTTAGTATTTCTAATGACATATTTTTCCTCAAGCTTAATTTATTTGATGTATAATAGATAGCATTATAACCAATTCATTCTGAAATCAACACCTTTTTAAATCTTAAGTTGGAGAAAATTATGCGAAAACCTCTCGTTATGGGTAACTGGAAACTCAATGGTAGCCTCGATATGGCTAAAAACTTAGTCACAGGACTAAAAAATGAGCTATCAAACGACACAGCATGCGATATTGCAATTGCGCCTCCTGTGGTCTACCTTGATTTTGTAAAGCACCAATTAGGTGAATCTAATATTATTTTAGGTGCACAAGATGTGGGTGTTAATTTGTCGGGTGCTTTTACCGGTGAAGTATCAGTAAATATGTTAAAAGAAATTGGTGTGACTCATATTATCATTGGCCATTCTGAACGTCGCACTTATCACAAAGAATCTGATGAGTTTATTGCTAAAAAGTTTGGTGTAATTAAAGAGGCTGGTTTAGTGCCTGTATTATGTATTGGTGAAACCGAAGCTGAAAACGAAGCAGGTCAAACGCATTCTGTTTGCGCACGTCAAATTGATGCAGTAATTAAATCGATTGGCGTTCAGGCTTTTAACGGTGCGGTTATTGCTTATGAGCCAATTTGGGCGATTGGAACTGGCAAATCAGCAACGCCAGTACAAGCACAAGCAGTTCACAAATTTATTCGTGACCATATCGCCAAACAAGATGCAAAAGTGGCTGAACAAGTAATCATTCAATATGGTGGTTCTGTTAATGATAAAAATGCAGCAGAACTATTTGCGCAACCAGACATTGATGGTGCATTAGTTGGTGGTGCATCATTAAAAGCTGACGCATTTGCAGCAATTGTTAAAGCAGCTGAAAAAGCTAAAAAATAAGTCAAAAACGTAATAAATTACAAAATAGCAAATAATAAAAAGACGCTTATTAGCGTCTTTTTATTATTGAAACTAATATTATTTTTTAGCTTTTGGCTGATAGCGTGATGGCCAAATTTGCTCAACAGGAACTTGCAAATAGTCAGAAATTATTCGCTCATACTTAGGACAATGCCGATATAATGCGTTTCTTAAAGTATCCGCCTGCAATCCGCTATCTCTTGAAAGCGCTCTTAAATTTCCGCCTCTAATTTTAATTTCGCCAACAACTCTAGATGCTGTCCAGTCTTGATCTTGCTCTCTCATTATGAGATCCTCTATTGGTTAAATTTTTTGTCATTGTAAAGATTATCGGTATTACAATGTTTATAAAGATAAAAAATTACCAACAAAGAATATCACACAAAAAAACGAATTAAAACATAAAAAAACAAAAAATATATGGAATGTAATAGAAAATGAATAAAAGCAAAGTAAAAAAGCAAGATGAGAAAGAAAAAACACGAATCTTGACTGATACAGGAGTAATTAACTTTAGGAATAGATTAAATCTAGTATTAGAAGGTATATCTGGCAATGCCTTCGCCAAAAAAGTCGGCATGTCAGAAGCGGTAATACGCGATTACCTATCGGGCAAAACCTATCCAGCATTAAATAGATTAGCCATTATTGCCCAAAAATGTGATGTCCCTATTGAGTGGTTAGCAACAGGAAAAGGAGAATGTCGATTATTACCAGACTCTGAAGGCCGTGGCTCAGTACATATTCCATTTCATCATATAAATGAAATGGGTAAATCATATTCCCAAATCAAATCAATTCCATTTGATGTTACTTTAATAAAACATCAAGGTTGCAACCACGAAGACTTAACCGCCGTATGGGCTAAAGGCGATAGCATGGAACCCACGATATCAAACCATGATATTCTTATTATCAATAAAGCACATTACAAACCTATTGATGGCTATTTGTATGCTGTTGAATATGAAGATCAAATCAGTATTAAACGCATTCAGAATCAAGGAGCCAATTTAGCATTACTTTGTGATAATCCTAAGTATCCAGCCATCATTGGTGATAAGCACGGACCACAAGAGTTTAAAATTATTGGGCTTGTTGTTTACCTTTTAAAAGATCTTAACTAACGCTCATTTAACCTTTATATAATTACAGCTTTATAAACGCTGGTTTATAAAGCTATTTTAATCTGGTGCAATTTCATTTTTTTCTACGGCAATCAATACATTAAAAAATGGCAAAAAGTTTCAGAAATGTATACGTTTCAGTATAAAGCTAGTGTAAAATTAGTATAAAAAACAAATCAACACAGCAATCGTTGTCTGCATAACTTTATGCTTTTTCCGCTAATTATGTTAAAATTAGTGTCAAAATTTTTATTAATTTTATCTATTAATATAATAACTATGTCAAATATAAATACTCGAAAAAAAGTCGTTGTCGGCATGTCTGGCGGCGTGGATTCTTCTGTTTCAGCTTATTTATTGCAACAACAAGGATACGATGTTGTTGGATTATTTATGAAAAATTGGGAAGAAGACGATACAGAAGAATATTGTTCTGCTGCTGTTGACCTAGCGGATGCACAAGCAGTTTGTGATAAATTAAATATCAAATTACACACTGTTAACTTTGCTGCCGAATACTGGGACAACGTATTCGAACATTTTTTATCGGAATACAAAGCAGGGCGAACGCCAAATCCTGATATTTTATGTAATAAAGAAATTAAATTTAAGGCTTTTTTAGAATATGCGGCTGAAGATCTCAATGCTGACTTTATTGCCACAGGGCATTATGTTCGTAAACGTGAAACAGGCAATAAAGTTGAATTATTACGTGGGATCGACACTAACAAAGATCAGAGTTACTTTCTTTATACCCTAAGCGAAGCACAAGTAAGTCAAAGCTTATTTCCAGTTGGTGAACTTGAAAAAACTGAGGTACGCAAAATTGCGCAGCAGCTTGGCTTAGCAACTGCAGCTAAAAAAGACTCAACTGGCATCTGTTTTATTGGTGAACGTAAATTTAGTGACTTTTTAGCTCGATATTTACCTGCTCAAGCAGGTAATATTCGCACTGTTGATGGAAAGGTTATTGGTCAACATCAAGGTCTGATGTACCATACGTTAGGACAACGTAAAGGACTGGGTATTGGTGGCTTAAAACAAGCCGATGATACACCATGGTATGTAGTTGACAAAGATCTTATCAATAATGAATTAATTGTGGCACAAGGTCATGAGCATCCTGCGCTATTTTCCGAAGGACTAATTGCACAGCAACTCCATTGGGTCGACCGTAAAGTAGTAACCAAACCATTTAGTTGTACCGTAAAAACGCGCTATCGCCAACTAGATATCGCTTGTCAAGTTATCCCACTAGACGATGACAAAATCAAAGTCATTTTTGATAATCCTGTTGCGGCTGTTACGCCGGGTCAATCTGCCGTCTTTTATAAGGACGAAGTCTGCCTTGGTGGAGGTATTATAGAGGAACGGATTAAAAGCATTAAGGAGTGCTAGAGTGGATAATAAATATAATCATATTACTATTGCCCTTGCTGGTGCAGTGCAAAGCGCAATATTGGTGCCTCAACTTGCTAACACCGGGAGTTGCACTGCCACTCTGTATGAACAAACCATTAAAAGTGTGTTTAAAACCTCACCCAAAACAACGGATGATGTTTATGATGGCATTAAAAATATCAAAACAGGGTTACAAACGCTCATACAATTATTATCGTCAGAACAAAAAGAACAAGTCCAAATTATACGTTATCTGTTTGGTACGCTTAGTATTACAAGCAAATTATTAAAAAATAATGACGCATTAGATAAGATAGACCAGCGATTAAAACGCATTGCAGGACTTTATTCAGAGATGAATGATGAAACTGTTAGCGCTAATGTTGATGATCTGTCCTATTCATTAGCGGGAATTTATTCTGATATCATCAGCCCAATATCAACTAAAATTAAAGTGATTGGCAAAGTCGAATTTTTGCAAAACACATTAGTACAAGCAAAAGTAAGAACAGCACTTTTGGGGTGTGTTCGATCGTCCATATTATGGTATCAAGTTGGTGGCAATCGCTTTCAGTTTATTTTTAGCCGTAAACGCATTTGTAATGCTGCACAACAGCTATTAGACCAAATTAATCGAGCAATCTAATTTACACTTTATAACTGATATTTCAAATATAGTAACGGAGTTAAACCGATGGAATTATCTGCACTCACTGCCCTTTCGCCAATTGACGGACGTTATGGTAACAAAACAATAGAGCTACGCACTATTTTTAGCGAATATGGTTTATTAAAATACCGCGTTCAAGTCGAGATTTGTTGGTTACAAAAGTTAGCCTCGAACGCAGATATTTTAGAGGTTCCAACCTTAAGTCAAGCAGCTATTGATCACCTTAATCAAATTGTTGACCAATTTAGTGAGCAAGATGCAAATCGCATAAAAGAAATCGAAAAAACCACTAATCACGATGTCAAAGCGGTAGAATATTTTTTAAAAGAAAAAGTCAGCACCAATAAAGAATTACATGCGGTTAATGAATTTATCCATTTTGCCTGTACATCAGAAGATATTAACAATTTATCTTATGCGTTAATGCTAAAAACAGCTAGAGAAGATGTCTTAGTGCCATATTGGAATAAATTGATTGATAAAATTACTTCGCAGGCAAAAGCCTATCGTGATTTACCGTTACTTTCAAGAACGCACGGCCAACCCGCTACGCCATCAACTATCGGTAAAGAATTTGCCAATGTAGCCTACCGACTAAAACGTCAATTACAACAACTACAATCGGTTGAAATACTGGGTAAGATTAATGGAGCCACAGGCAATTATAATGCGCATATTGTAGCATATCCACATGTTAATTGGCATAAGTTTAGTGAGGATTTTGTTAGCTCACTAGGATTAAAATGGAATCCTTATACGACCCAAATCGAACCACACGACTATATTGCCGAGTTCTTTGATTGTATAGCGCGCTTTAATACCATTATGATTGACTTCGATCGTGATATTTGGGGATATATTTCATTAAATCACTTTAAGCAAAAAACCATTGCTGGCGAAATCGGCTCCTCAACGATGCCACACAAGGTTAACCCAATTGACTTTGAAAATTCAGAAGGCAACTTAGGAATTGCCAATGCAATCATGAACCATTTAGGTAGCAAATTACCCATTTCTCGCTGGCAACGCGATTTAACTGATTCAACAGTACTACGTAATCTAGGTGTAGGTATTGGTTATGCCATTATAGCTTACCAATCAACTTTAAAAGGCTTAAATAAACTTGAAGTCAATCAAGACTACTTACTTGAAGAACTGAATCGCAACTGGGAAGTATTAGCTGAACCCATTCAAACAGTAATGCGACGTTATGGCATTGAAAAGCCATACGAGAAGTTGAAAGAACTGACTCGTGGTAAACGAGTGGATGCAAAAGGTATACAAGAATTTATTGACTCGTTAAATCTGCCCGAAAGTGAAAAAACACGATTAAAGCAGTTAACACCGGCTAACTATGTTGGTTATGCTGTTAGCTTTGTTGATAATTTAGAATAACAACTTAAAATCAATCAGCCTAATATTGGTCACACTGTGTTAGGCAATATTGACTTTCATGTAATCGCATTAATCAATCTGATATGCAAGTTACGCGGTAATACAAATCACCTAAGCAAAAAAGAAAAATAGAGAAATCAATTGAACATTCGCATTGCAACACGTAAAAGCCCATTAGCACTATGGCAAGCAAATTTTGTTAAGAAACAACTTTTAGCTGCTCATCCAAATTTGACGGTGGAATTGATTCCCATGGTCACTAAAGGCGATGTATTGTTAGATAGTCCACTATCAAAAATTGGCGGCAAAGGACTGTTTGTTAAACAACTTGAGCAAGCCATATTAAATAACGAAGCAGACATTGCCGTTCACTCTATAAAAGATATTCCTGTCGCGTTTCCTGAAGGGCTAACACTCGCCACTATTTGTAAGCGTGATGATGTGCGTGATGCGTTTATCTCAAATACATATTTAAGTTTAGATGAGTTACCAAATGGTGCTGTAATTGGTACATCAAGCCTACGACGTCAATGTCAGTTACGGGAAAAATACCCCCATTTACAAATTAAAGATCTTCGTGGTAATGTTGGCACTCGCTTAGCTAAACTTGATAATAAAGAATATGATGCCATTATTTTAGCTGCAGTTGGCTTAAAACGTTTATCATTAGAAGATAGAATCAAGCAGTATATTGATACAAACTTAATTTTACCCGCTGTTGGACAAGGCGCAATTGGCATCGAAACTCGAACAGATGATAAACAAATCCTAGAGGTTCTTTCTGTGCTTGATGATAAAAATAGTCGAGTTTGTATCGAAGCCGAAAGAACAATGAATAAAGCCTTACAAGGTGGATGCCAAGTGCCCATTGCTTGTTATAGCCAATTAAATAATGATGTCTTATCATTACAAGGTCTTGTTGGGCGCATTGACGGTTCTAAAATAGTCAAAGTTGCACTAACAGGTGATATAACTGAACCCGAAATGTTAGGGAAAGAATTAGCAAAACGTTTATTAGATCAAGGTGCAAAAGCAATATTACAGGAATTAAATGGCGGATGATTTATGTTACTAGACCCTCTCCAGAGGGTGAAAAACTCACCCAATTATTTAACCAAGCAAACCTGCCTGCACAGCATCTTCCATTTTTTAATATGTCACAAGGCAATGATCTACTCAATTTACAAGAGCAACTAAATCAACTTTTACCCAACGATATTGTCATCGTTGTGTCGCCACAAGTTACACATGTTATTAACGCTTACCTTCCCAATTTAATACTACCGGATAATATTCGTTATTATGCGATAGGTAAAAAGTCGGCAAAATTATTTAACCAATTTACCACTACAAAAGTCAATTATCCTGACAAAGAAAACAGCGAAGGACTATTAGCAAAACTTCAACAAGAACCGATTCAAAACCACACTATTTTAATTTTATGCGGTAATTCAGGTCGGCAATTATTAACGCAAACGCTAGAAAATCGAAAAGTCAAAGTAAAATCAATTGTTTGTTACTGCCGCGAATCGATTCCCTATCTGCCAAATATCTTATCTAGTAATATTAAAAAACAAATAATCATTATTACTAGCCTAGAACACCTAATCCAGCTTGAATTATATAGCAATCTTGAACATAAAACGCAGGCTAATCTTGTTGTAACCAGTCAACGAATCTTTGTAAAAGCCAAACAACTCAAATGGCAAAAAATTCTACTGGTCAATAGCGCAAATAATCAAAATCTTTTTAATGCGGTAACGATAAACTATCGTCATACCCAATAATTTAAATAAATTAGATGGTATATCATAGTTGATCAGTAAGACAATAATTAAAATTTATTTAAAACAATGTTAACTCTATGTCATAATGCCAATATAAATTTCTAACACATCTAGATGAGGTCATTTATGCCACCAAAATATTATGGTGCCAATGCAACACTTTCAACAATAAGCACAACTTCATTTAGTCAATCAACAATCACAGCGATTCAAAATGAAGTGAATAAGACTATGAAAGAAGATAAAAAAAATCCAGCAAACGCACAATCCAGCACAACAGTAGAATCTACAGCTCAGTCAAAAACTAATAATAGCAGTAACACCAATAACACAAACAACACGCCTGTTTCAAAACTATCGATTATTGCTATAGCATTAACCGTTTGCTTGGGGGGTTTTGGTTTTTATTATGGATACCAGCAAATTGAGAAGCAAAAAAAGACCATCTCAACCTTGCAAACTGAACTGGCCAATTTAAAACAAACAACTAAGCAAAGTATAACAACCGATTTGCAAAATAGTATTATCGAGGCTGCTAATAAACAAAATCAGCAATTTAACTTGTTAGAGCAACGTGTTAATCGAGAACTGGGTGATCAACAAAAATTACAACAACAATTAAGCAATCAAGTTAATGATGCATCAAAAATCACCGAGCAAAGCCTGCAAAACATCAATGAGCGCTTAGCGGCTATGTCAACTACCGATCATAATGTTTGGTTAATTTCACAAGCGAATTATTTAGTACATTTAGCAGGTCGAAAAATTTGGAATGACCAAGATTACACATCAGCCCGATTACTACTAAAAAGTGCCGATGAAAGTCTAGCCCAAGCTGATGACCCGAGTCTATTACCTGCACGACAAGCTATTAGTAAAGATATTAACTCACTCGCTCAAGTGAGCTTTATTGATACTGATGGTATTATTATGAATTTGATTGGTTTGTCTGAATCACTTACCGAATTACCATTAGTAGGTAATTACAAAGATCTTGATCTTGGCATGACCCAATATGCCGAAGATGCCACAAATACAGACGCCAATGTAACTAAAACAGAAAACGCTAGTGTAACAAATAACTACCAAACGAATACTAACAATATGACTGACGACGCTAACAATGACGTATCATCGGTCGGCGATTGGTCAGATAATTTGTTAAGCAATACCAAGACTTTTATGGATAAATTTATCACCATTGAAAAAATTGACGATAAAGATAACAACTTTAAAGCGTGCTTAGAACAAGCAGGCCTAGACGAAAAACAAATCGTCAAGTGCCAAATATTAAAAGCACCACTAAGTTTAGAACAATCACTTTACCTGCGAGAAAACATCCGCTTCCGCCTATTGATTGCAGCACAAGCGGTGCCAAGACATCAAGATCTTATTTACCAACGTGCGCTTAACGATACCGCAATTTGGGTTAATGCTTATTTTGATGGCAATGCACCAAGCGTTAAAGCGTTCATTAATGAACTCGAGAATTTACAAAGTCAATCAATCAGCAATCAAAATGTACCTGAAAACCTAACTAGCATTGGCAAGCTTGAAAAACTCATGCAAACCCGCGTTCGTTCAATGTTGACAAAATAGGAGAATAATGATGATAAAAATACTAATTATTTTCTTAGTGCTAGTTAGTGGATTCTTTCTTGGACCACTATTACAAGGACACCAAGGTTCAGCGGTATTTGAGTTTGCCAAGTATCGTGTCAGTATGTCGTTTAATTCATTTATGATACTTGAATTAATTGGCCTACTTTGCCTTTATTTAATTTATTGTTTTTTTAATAAAATTTTTAATTCTAAAACAGCATTTGGCAATTGGTTACGCTTAAAGTCACCTAAAAAATCGATAAAACGTATCGAACAAGCGCAAATCTTATTGCTAGAGGGTGATTATCAACAAGCCGCTAAACTATTCCTAAAAAGCGCTAAAGGAACAAAAAATACCGCCTTATCGTATTTACTTGCCGCGCAAGCCCAAATCGATAATGATGAATTAATTCCAGCCAACCAATCGCTGGAACAAGCTGCTAGAAGTTGCCAGCCTAAGGAGTTGTTTGCTTTTCAATTAGTGCAAATTAGATTGCAACTAAAAAACCGTGAATACACCGCCGCACGAATGACATTAGATCAGCTACTAAACGAAAAACCTCGTAATGCTGAAGTGCTTAAATTGGCTGATCAACTTTATTATGAAATAGGTGATTACCAAGCGATTATTGACCTATTGCCTGCAATGTATAAAGCTAAAGTGTATAGCGAATCGCAATTAGATCAATTTAAACAAGCAGCCTATATTGGTCGCATTAAGCAATTAGCAACTAATAGTGATGCACAATCACTCGTAAAATGGTGGAACTCACAACCAAAAGCTATTTTGAATAATATTACTTATCAAAAAGCGATGGTCAATTATCTTAACCAGCTAGGTGAAGATAGCCAAGCTGAAAAGCTATTAAAATCGATTAGCAAACTGGAACAAAAAGAAAGAACATAAAATGCATAAAAACAGGGTAATTGCCCTGTTTTATTTTAACTCACCATTCATTTTACAAAAATAACCATTAAAAATAATCGTTAAAAATCAGTTATCGATTGATATAATCAAATCATAAAATAGCAAATTAACGCCATAGAACACATACCTGCAACCACAATGCACATTAAATTCTTAGTCACAAAGGCAACAATTGTGGTTGGAATTGTTGCTAAGCAATATTCTACGTTAAAATCAGGAAAATGCCCTTCTTTTTTCACAAATAGATTTTGTACTAATAGTGCTGTTAAAATACATAAAGGTACATACGACAAGAACCGAATCACAGCATTGGGCCACTGCAACTTTCGAATCAACACAAATGGAATAACTCTTGGCAACCAAGTCACTAGGCCACAACCTAACATGATATATAAGCTATAAGTTGTCATGCATCACTATCCATTGCTATGCCCATAAAACAACTGCCAAAAGTGCTGATTAAAATTGCCATTTCGGGTAACATAAAACGTATTAATATAATCAGCATAACTGCAACGGTTAACATGGCTAAAAGTCGATTTTTAAGAATTTTGCTTTTATCGCCAAGCAATTGGAAATAGCGCAAACCCACAAACATGGCAACTAAAGCATAATCTAGACCAAATTGAGTCGGGTCTAGCAACCACTCACCAATTAAAGCACCAAACAAACAAGATAAAATCCAAGTAAGATAAGCAGTTAAATTAATACCATGCATCCAAGTGGCATAACCGGCACTTTATTGGTAATAGCATGCATTGCAACGGCAAAGCTTTCATCTGTCAATAAGCTACCAATATCAATATTATTTAACAAAGAGAATTTTCGAAAAGCGGGGCTGTTGCCATACTCATTAAAAAATGGCGTGAATTAACTAAAAAAAACAGTAAAAATAATGGCTGAAATGGGCGTTGCAACCATCATTAATCCAGTAATAATAAATTGTGCAGTCCCAGCATAAACAATGACAGCTAATAATGTCACTTCTAATACAGATAGATGAGCTGATTTACCTACTACACCGGCGGTAAATCCAATACCAATATAGCCAAGTAAAGTTGGAACACAAGCATAAACACCATCTTTAAATATTAAAGGCATCATAATTTCTTAACGATAACAAAATGTTACAATTTAATATTGGTTTATTGTAAATACGTAATAAGGCGTACTGATTGAGTTTATTATGTACTAATAACCTGAACACCAAATTAAACAGCTTAACTCACAATAAGCCACAATATATTGCCAAATTTTGCTATAATATCGCTTAACTAATATTAATGACAATCAAAAGAACGCAATAGCAATTAACGTGGCAAACATATCTATGTATACAGGAACTCTATTTATCATCTCTGCACCAAGCGGTGCGGGTAAATCAAGCCTTATTCAAGCTTATCTAACCCAAAAAAATCTGCATCAAGCCAAAGTATCCATTTCCCATACTACGCGCAACCCTCGCCCAGGCGAAGCTCATGGCGAACATTATTATTTTGTGGATCACAAACACTTTGAATCCTTAATTGAACAGCAGGCGTTTGTCGAATATGCTAACGTATTTGACAACTATTACGGTACATCTAAAGCCGAAATCGAACAAAGCCTATTACAAGGAATTAATGTTTTTTTAGATATTGATTGGCAAGGTGCGCGGCAAGTACGCAAAAAAATGCCTCAAGCAAAAAGCATATTTATATTGCCACCTTCGCTAAAAGAACTTGAAAATCGCCTTGTTAAACGCGGTCAAGATGATAGTAGTGTGATTGAAAAACGAATGCAAAAAGCGCAAGCCGAAATTTTGCATTATAGCGAATATGACTATGTCATTATTAATGACGATTTTGATACCTCATTACACGCCTTAAGTACAATTATTACCGCTGCTAGCCTAGAACAACCAAAGCAAGCTATCGTTAATAAGCAATTATTAAAAGATTTGTTAGGGGACTGATTCGAATTAAAATACAAAAAATATCGCTGATCTCTCGGCGATATTTTTTATAAAATAAATTAATGACCTAACGCTTTATCGGCCTGATCGTTTTGAATTAACTCTAACTTATAGCCATCAGGATCTTCAATGAAAGCAATAATAGTTGTGCCCCCTTTTACAGGCCCAGCTTCACGTGTTACTTTGCCTCCAGCTTGTTTTACATCATTACACATTTTAGCTACATCATCAACACCAATAGCAATATGACCAAACGCGGAACCATGATCGTATTTATCAGTATCCCAATTATAAGTTAATTCAATAACTGAACTGGTTGTTTCATCGCCATAACCCACAAAGGCTAATGAATATTTGTATTGTGTGTTTTCGCTAGTTCTTAACACTCGCATTCCCATTATACGAGTATAAAAATCGATTGAGCGCTGCAGATCGCCAACTCGGATCATAGTATGTAATATACGCATTGCTTTATTGTTCCTTATAACGATTAAGAATTGGGTTGAGTTTATACGTTAGTGTTTAGACAGGCAAATTTTTATTAAAGGTTTAGTGATTATGGATAAAAGACAAGCAACCATGACTAACTCAACTTAGCACGTTACTATGAAGATGAGCGAAAGTTACAGGTAAATTAGGGGCAATATACCCCCAAGAAAATTAAAAATAAAAATTAAGTATTATTCTCTTGAACCGTTATCATAACGTGGTGAAGCGCTAATTTTTTTACCATTAGTGACTAAACGAACAGGTTGTCCAGCATAAAAATTGTTAGCCGAACCTTTTTGTATAATAACAATATTTGAGCCATTTTCTTGTTTAATTTCTAACTCAACTGCACTGGCTTGACTCGTTTTATCTTGAATAGCATCACCTAAAATTGCGCCACCAATAGCACCAGTAGCTACAGCTAATACTCGTCCAGTACCATCACCAATAGTATTACCTAAAACGCCACCTAAAACAGCACCACCTAAGCTACCTGCTACATTTTCACTCTTACCATTTGACGCATTAGCTTGAATTTTAACTGGTCGTACTGAAACAACTGTACCATAACTCACTTGTTGAACTTGTTTTGCTTGATCCGCGGTATAAACATCGCCAGAATAAAGATCACTATTACTACATCCAGATAAGATTGCAGCTAAAACAGCTAATGTTATGATTTTTTTCATGATTTATTCCTCATATAATATTCGTATAAACTTGTTATATATTATTCAGCATAATATCGTTTTGAAAAAACGACAATAGCATTTTCATTATTTTATCAATAGTCAATACAATTTATGTTTAAGTTGAGTTATACTCAGCACAATAGTTTATCAAGCATGCAATGAGTATATGAAACGGTTATTTTTTCAATTAATATTATCAGTTATGATAATTGACAGTCATGATGTAAATCAAACGCCATAAAAACACGATAATGCGTTTTTTGAAAAGATATCAAATGATTGTTTAAATAACCAAACGGCTAAAGACTCGCATTTTGACAAAATTCCTGCTTTAGGATGTCCCGTAAAATAATTTAATAGGCATATGTAAAATAATGAAAACTATCGAAATAGACGAAGAATTATACCAATTTATTGCAGGCCAAACTAAACACATTGGCGAAGATGCATCAAGCATATTACGACGTTTATTGAATATAAACCAGCCGGCATTGGCAAAACAACAAACTATCGCACAAAAAGGAAATCACTATCCCCTTTTTAATGACTTATTAACGAGTGACACCTTCACAAACGAAAAATCCATTATTAGTCGCTTTTTATTATTGCTTAGTGCTTTGTATAATTATAACCCTGCACTTTTTGCCATTGCCGCTACATCATTACATGGCAGCAAACGACAATATTTGGCCAAAGATAAACAATTACTTGAAACATCTGGCAAAAACACTAAGCCCCGCGAAATCATTGGCACGCCTTATTGGGTTATTAGTAACACTAATACTGCCAGAAAGCTGTATATTATTGAATCTATAATGAGTGACATGGGTATATCTGAAACCATGATAAATCAAGTCACCAATGCTTTTTTACCTTAACGGTTAAATAAAAAATATAAAGCTAAAAACGTGATATTCACTCAAGCAATTCATGTTTTTAGCCGTATAAAAATATTATTTTATGAAAAAGGAGTAAAAAATGGCCAAGCAAAACCGCGCAGGAATGTTAGCACAACCATCGGATCTTATTAACGTTGAAACATTACGCAATAATTATTACCAAATCCAACCTGATACGGATAATGCTAGCCAATTAGTTATTTTTGGCACATCAGGCCATCGAGGGAGTTCAAACAAAGGTACATTTAATGAGGCACATATCTTAGCCGTTGCCCAAGCGATTGCCGAATACCGTAAAACCAATAATATTACGGGTCCCTGCTTTATTGGACAAGACACCCATTCCCTATCAGAACTTGCACTAAAATCAGTGCTTGAAGTGTTTGCGGCTAACCAACAAACCGTAGTTATGGCGCATGATTGGGGCTATACACCAACGCCTGTCATTTCGCATGCTATTTTGACCTATAATCAGGGCAAACAATCACAACTGGCAGATGGCATTGTAATCACTCCATCGCATAACCCACCAGAAGATGGTGGTATAAAATATAACCCTATCAATGGCGGACCTGCGGATACAGACATCACCAAACAAATTGAAAATCGCGCTAACGAACTACTAAAAAACAAATTAAATGGTGTGAAACGTATTACCTTAGATAAGGCTATAAATTCAAATTATATCCACAATAAAGAATATGAAACTGATTATATTAATGATCTTGAAAGCATCTTAGATCTGTCGCTTATCAAATCATCATCGCTCAAAATTGGGGTTGATCCACTCGGTGGTGCAGGCATTACTTACTGGCCACGAATTGCCGAAAAATATGGTATTAACCTTGATATTGTCAATAATAATGTCGATCCAACCTTCAGCTTTATGCATCTAGATCATGACGAAGTGATTCGCATGGACTGCTCAAGCCGTTGGGCGATGGCAGGGCTATTAACATTAAAAGATCAATTTGATTTGGCTTTTGGCAATGACACTGACTTTGACCGTCATGGCATTGTAACGCCAAAAGGACTAATGAATCCAAATGCCTATCTTTCAACCTGTGTTAATTACTTGTTCCAAAACCGTCCACAATGGCACAAAAATATCGCGATTGGTAAAACGCTTGTCACAAGCTCGATGATTGACCGCGTGGCAAATAGCTTGAACAAACAGTACCTAGAATACCCAGTTGGCTTTAAATGGTATGCCGATGGGCTTTACCACGGCAAACTTGGTTTTGCAGGCGAAGAAAGCGCAGGCGCATCGTTTTTAAGAACTAACGGCAAAGTTTGGACAACCGATAAAGACGGTATTATTTTATGCCTACTTGCTGCCGAGATGACAGCTAAATTAGGTAAAAACCCACAAGAACAGTATCAAGAACTCGAAGCTAAATTTGGGGTTTCTTATTATGGACGAATTCAAGCACCGGCATCGTTTAGTGAAAAACAAAAACTAGCCAAACTTGATGCTAGTCAATTAACTACTGACAAACTCGCCGGCGAAAAGATCATCCAATGCCTAACGACTGCGCCAGCTAATAATGCGCCAATTGGTGGACTTAAAGTAATCACAGAAAATGGCTGGTTTGCCGCTCGCCCTTCAGGCACAGAAGATGCCTACAAAATTTATGCTGAAAGCTTTATAAGCAACGAGCATTTAAATACACTTCAACAAGAAGCGCAAGAAATTGTGGCAAAAGTGATTAAATAACCGCTCAAAACACAATAAATAACAGCAGCCATATGGTTGCTGTTATTAGGTTAGGTTGGTTTAGGACGTTTTAAGTTTTGAGGTCAAAATAGCTACGGTCACCACGTCCACAACCTAGCCAAAAACAAATAATTTTTTAGAAAGCACTTAAAACACGTCAAAAGACTTCAGGTTTACCATTGATTTTATTTAAATTTTTATTTGTCTTGTATATTTAAAAAAATAAACAACTCTTCCCCAAATCCCCACAATATAGTATCCTACTGGTTATCATTTGAACTCACACAAAACCCATATACCGTGCACGCATTTACTTTGACATTACGTAAAGTCTTTTACAGTAGTAATCTTCTTTTTAGCCTTCGGATGTTAATTAGTTTAACAGGTTCGACTTTGGTTCCATGGTATTTTGGGTACACTTCGCTTGTGATTCCTCTTACACTTGGCGTTGTAGCAGCAGGTTTGACCGAGATCGATACGCGTTTATTAAGCCGCTGTATTAATTTAGTCCTTACGTTGATCTGTTTTACTATTGCGACGTTTTCGGTCGAATTGTTATTTGATTATCCTATATTGTTTATTATTGGTTTAGTATCTTCGACGTTTATTTTTATTATGCTTGGATCGCTTGGGCAACGTTATGGAGTAATTGCCTTTGGCTCACTTTTGATTGCCGCTTATACTATGCTTGGGCATAATTTATATACCGATAATTATACCTTGCCTTGTTTTTTGTTGCTCGGTGCACTTTGGTATAATGTTGTTTCGTTAATTGAATCTATCATCCAACCCATTCGTACAACCCAACAATCGTTATCGATGTGTTTTATTCATTTGGCTCAATATCTTGATGCTAAGGCAGCAATGTTCGATCCAGATGAGTCAGATGGATTTAAAAAGCAAACTTTGCAGTTAACCGATAGCAATAATCAATTAATTAGTGCTTTTAATAACACCAAGCGCTCACTATTTAATCGCTTAAAGAGTTATCGTGGACAAGCTTATATTAGAAAGATGCTTAGCTATTATTTTGTGGCGCAAGATATTCATGAACGTGCAAGTTCGGCGCATGGGCATTATCAGGCGCTGAGTGTGCATTTTAAGCATAGTGATATTTTATTTCGGTTTGCACGTATTTTAAATTTACAAGCTAAGGCTTGTGCACAACTGGCAATGGCAATTAAGCTAAATCAAACTTATCAGCATGATCCGTTGTTTTCGCGTTATTTTTTGTACCTTGAAGAGGCAATTAATCAGTATCACGCAAGCAATAAGGCCGATATGATAATGGTGAAGGCGCTAAGAAGTTTACATCAAAATTTGCTGTCTATCGATCTGTTACTTGCCAATATTGATACCGAGCAGCATTTGTCAAAAGCGCAAGAAGATAATCAGTTAATTGATGAGGAGTTAACTCGTTTTCATGATATTTTTGTCAAAATCAAAGGAAATGTGACGGTTAAGTCCGCACTGTTTCGCCACGCAATTCGTATGTGTGTGGTATTTTTTGTGGGTTATATGGTCATTTGTTTTTCTAATTTACCACATGGGTATTGGATTATTTTAACCAGCTTATTTGTGTGCCAGCCTAACTATTCTACCACAAAGCATCGGTTAAAATTGCGCGTAATAGGCACTATTTTAGGGATTACAGTGGGTATTCCGTTAACATTTTTGTTTCCAAGCGTACCTGAACAATTAGTGTTAATTATTATTACCGGTTGGCTATTTTTTCTATTTAAGAATTCTCAATACGCTTATGCTACGGCGTTTATTACGTTACTGGTGTTTTTTAGCTTTAGTTTGATTGGTGAAAGCAGTATAGACGTAGCGGTTTCGCGCATTATTGCAACATTGATTGGTTGTTTTATTGCTTGGTTTGCAGTGAGCTTTATTTGGCCTGACTGGCAGTTTAGAAATCTACCTAAACTTGTCGATCGTGTTTGTCATGACGATAGCCATTACTTGGCGTTAATTGGGCGTCAGTATTTGTCTGGCAAAACTAATGATCCGCAATATCGATTAGCAAGACGAGCAGCGCATGATAGTAATGCGGATTTATCCTCTTTAATTAGTTTGATGACTAAAGAGCCGCATATGAATCCAGCAGCTATTGATCAGGGATTTCGTTTATTGACACTGAATCATACGTTGATTAGTTATCTTTCAACTTTAGGTGCCCACCGTGATAAGTGTATTTCAAAACAGACACTCGATCTGTTTGATGATTTGTCAGTCTATATTATTAATCTGTTAAGCGATAAAAAGTTGGACGGCGAATACCAACCCATTAAAAAGTCCGTGACCGATTATATTGAGACAATTTCGGTTCTTTCGACTGATGATGAGAAAGCCAATAATGATCTGTTAGTGATGCAACAATTGGCTTTAATTTTAGATATTCTGCCCGAGGTTATTGAGCTGGTTACCATACTTGATACAAAAACGACATAGAGCATTTTTTAAATCGCTGTCTATTATTCGCCTTTATGACTAACTAGTTTTTTATTGCAATTAACATTGCTCCTTTAACCAGCTTATTTCTTGCGCCCAGATATCGGGATCGATGGTTTCTAAGATAAGAGGAATTTCGTCAATTCTTGGATCTTGCATTATATATTTAAATGCAGTTTCACCAATATTGCCTTTGCCTAAACTGTGATGGCGATCGACATGACTGGCAAATTCACTTTTAGCATCGTTTAAGTGCATGCCTCGCAAGTATTGGAATCCAACAATTTTTTCAAATTCGGCAAAGGTCTCTTGGCAAGCTTTTTCAGTGCGCAAGTCATAGCCAGCAGCAAAGGCGTGGCAAGTGTCAATACAAACGCCAACTCGGCTTTTGTCTTCAATTTGGTCAATGATCTGGGCAAGATGTTCAAATTTATAGCCTAAGTTAGATCCTTGTCCGGCAGTATTTTCAATAACAGCAACGACATTTTGTGTTTTATCAAGCGTGATATTAATCGATTCGGCAATACGTGCTAAACATTCATCAACCGAAATCTGTTTTAAGTCACTACCTGGGTGAAAATTAAGTAATGTCAGTCCTAGCTGTTCGCACCGTTGCATTTCGTCTAAAAAGGCGGTGCGAGATTTTTCAAGCTGTTCTCGATCTGGATGACCTAAATTAATTAAGTAACTATCGTGCGGTAAGATCTGTTTGCTAGTAAAGCCATACCTTTCACAACGCTTTTTGAAGCTGTCGATGACTGTGGTCTCAAGCGGTTTAGCGTGCCATTGTCGTTGATTTTTGGTAAATAGCGCAAATGCGGTTGCGCCAATTTGGTAAGCGTTAATTGGGGCATTATCTACCCCACCTGCTGCACTTACATGTGCACCAATGTATTTCATGTTTTGTCCTAATAACGTTGTTGGTTGATAATTAGTTGGAACCGCTATTGCGTTGTAGCTGATCACGTAAATTAGGTGGAATCCCTTTAATCACTAGAGAATCAGTTTGCGGATCCCACTTAATGCGCTCACCTAATAAATTCGAATCGAAGCTTAATGTTAATCCCCCACCACTACCTGAGAATTTTTTAAGCTGACGCAGTGCACTACGATCAACAGGAAACGTTTCTTCTAAATCATATTCACTGTTTTTAATAAATTCAATAAAGTTATTGTCAACACTGGCAGGTAGTTCGTTGGCCAAATTTTTCAGTTCAATTTCTTCACCTGCTTGTAATTGGGCTTGGCAGTAGTTGTAAACGTTTTCGCGCACGCTGGTTTTGTCTTGCTTGTCAAATTGCATTTCTTGGCAGTAATCATCAACCGCTTTAACCAGTGTTTTATTTTGCGCTTTTGTATCTAATCCCTCACTTGCACCTAAATAGTCCATAAAAAAGTCAGATACTTTGCGCCCGACTCGTCCTTTTAGAAAGGTCAAATATCGCTTTGAGTCGGCTTGGGTTTCCCATTCGGTGATGTCTATACGGGCAATAATATCGGCATGATCAATATCTAGGTATTGTGTTTCGCTGATATCTAAGTCTTCATTAACTAGCATACTTAAACAACTATTTAAAACCGCAATAATCAAGTATTCAACCGCCAAATAACGATACTGGCAAAATACTACTGTTCCCCCTTCCGCAAAAGGGTATTTGGCTAGTTCATTGCGCAGTTGTTTGGTGGATTCTTGGCTAAAATGTAAGAAGTTTTGATTGCCAAGGCGTAGTTCTTTAAGTGATTGTTCAAATAAACTGTCGCTATTAAATAGTCCATAGGCTTTGCTTTTGTTGTTGTAGATACGGTTGATATCTTCAATTAGATTAACAACTGCTTGCTCACTACCTAACATTGACTCACGCAGTTGTAATTCGATTTCGGTATCGCTTTTTCTAATTAATTTATGTAGTACGATCTTTTCTAATTGTACGCTCATTGTGGGATTCCTGTTTGGATCGCGAAAAATTAGCGACTATTTTATCAAAGCGCTAAAAAAGTGCTATCAACAATTAATAAGTCTGATAGACTAATAGTCCCTAAATTGCAAAATTATACTTAAACATATACCTTATCTGAAACTTTTTAACAATATCTAACAGTGGGAATTAAAAAATATGATGAAATCTCACGATATTTATCATGATTTTGGGCATAAAAAAGTTAGCGCTTTATTTTGGCAATATGCGTTACCAGCAATTATCGGTACAATTGTTAATACACTTTATAATATTATTGATGGTATTTTTATTGGGCATTGGATCGGGCGCGAGGCGTTAAGTGCCGCCGGTCTTATTTTGCCGGTAATGAATTTAGCTGCGGCAATTGGTATGTTAGTTGGGATCGGTTCAGCCAGTCGAATTTCGATTTTTTTAGGTCGGGGTGAAAACGAAAAAGCCGAAAAAGTCGCCGGAACCTCGTTTATATTAACTGCAATATTGAGCGGAATTACACTTTCATTATTGCTCTACTTTGTAGATCCAGTGTTACACTTTGTTGGTTCAAGCCCTGTTAATCATGTTTACGCTAAAGAGTTTTTAGAGATTTTTTTACCTGGTAGTATCTTTTTAACGCTCACGTTTAATTATAACAATATGATGCGTGCCAGCGGTTATCCCTTTAAAGCCATGGTGACTATGTTTGTCAGTGTGATTGCCAATATTATTTTGGCGCCAATTTTTATTATTGGCTTAGATTGGGGAATGCATGGTGCGGCACTGGCAACTACACTGTCCATGATGATCAGTTTTGCTTTTGTTATGCAGCATTTTTTAAATAAAAATAGTAATATCAAGCTTTATCGCCGCAACTTTAAGCTTGATCTGTCAATTGCAAAATCTGTTATATCAATTGGCTTATCGCCTTTTTCAATGCAAATGGCCGCGTCAATTGTCGTAGTATTCATTAACTGGCAACTTAATCGTTATGCACCGCTTGCTAACGTATCGGGCGATGATTCAATTGCCGCTTTTTCTAATGCTAATCGACTTATAACGTTAGTCATTATGATTGTGATCGGTATTAACCAAGGTATGCAACCCATTATTGGTTATAATTATGGTGCTAAAAATTATGATCGAGTTAAAAATACCTTTTTTTATGCGGTTAAAGTGGCAACGGTGGTGACTTCGCTCGGTTTTGTGCTTGGATTTTTTATTCCTGATACATTGGTACGTGCATTTAGTTCAGAAGAAGATCTTGTTGCCCTATCAGCCATTGCGCTACGCTTTACTACGCTGTCTTTTGCTTTTGTTGGCTTTCAAATGGTGACAACGAGCTTTTTCCAATGTATAGGCATGGCAAAAATTTCTATTTTATTAAGTCTTTCAAGGCAAATTTTGATCTTATTACCAGCACTTTATATTTTGCCATTATTTTTTGGCTTTGATGGTGTTTGGACTGCTGCACCTACGGCTGATCTGTTATCAACCGGTACGGCTTGTATTGTGCTTTATTGGTATTTTAAATCTATTAAAAATAGACATTATTGTAATTAATAATGGTCACTTAATACAAAGATAGATTACATCAACAGGGGCGAAATGCCCCTTAATATTTTATTAGACAAAATTAGCAACAAAAAAGATAAAGAAGATTCCAATATAAATGCAAAGTTTATTACATTTATATTGGGGGGTGTACTAATAAATAATTTTAAAAAATAAAATTATTCAATGTTTTGCACTTGTTCTCTAATCTGTTCTATTAAGACCTTCAATTCTATAGCGCTAGCAGTCACATCCGCATTAATTGATTTAGAGGCTATAGTATTCGATTCTCGATTAAATTCTTGCATCATAAAGTCTAATCTGCGTCCTATAGCTTCGTTTTTCTTTAAGATTGAGTAAGTTTCTTTAACATGCGTCATTAACCGATCAAGCTCTTCGGCAACGTCAATTCGCTGAGCAACCATGACTATTTCTTGCTCTAAGCGCGAATGATCAAGTTCAATATTAGCTTCAGCTAATTTACTTTTTAAGCGTTCTTTTTGCCACTCAAGTATTTGAGGCATCCAAGCACGAATCTTATCGATTTCTACAGTAATGGCTTCTAAGCGTTTAACAATTAAATCACTCAGTGCTTTACCTTCACGCTCACGAACGACGATAAATTCGTCGATAGCTGAATCAAGCAGCGCTAAAATTTCTTGTGAGATAGTATCAAGATTTTGTTCTTTTGCCGATAACACTCCCGGCCAACGCAACACATCAATCGGGTTGACTTGACCTGATTGATGTGTTGTTTGAATCCAGGTCGCTGCATCTAAAATTTGCTTGGCAAGATCTTGATTTAATGACAGTTCTTGATTCTGCGCAGTTGGATCTAATTCAAAGCGTAAATTACATTCAATTTTGCCTCGAGTTAATCGATTGCGCAGTCTTTCGCGGATTATCGGTTCGAGTGAGCGAAACTGTTCCGGTAGGCGAATATAGGTTTCTAAATAACGTTGGTTAACTGAACGGAGTTCCCATGAGGCAGTTCCCCAAGGTTGATTTAACTCTTTTCTGGCATAAGCGGTCATGCTGGAAATCATAATTGCTTCCTAAATTTGTAAAAAACTTACTGGGCATTGTATCACATATTCTGTATAATACGCTCTTAGCTTAGGCTAAACATCAACCATATCTTGTTGATGTCCTCCTAAATAATTAGTTCAAAAATATTTTTTAATTGTAACAGTTGGAGAATTGCATGCGCCCGTCTGGTCGATCTGCGGAACAAGTCCGCCCTATCAAAATAACCCGTCATTATACTAAGCATGCAGAAGGTTCTGTATTAGTTGAATTTGGTGAAACTAAAGTACTTTGTAATGCTACTATTGATGAAGGTGTGCCACGTTTTTTAAAAGGTCAAAACCAAGGTTGGGTAACGGCTGAATATGGCATGCTACCGCGTGCAACCCATTCACGCACCCAGCGCGAAGCGGCTAAAGGCAAACAAACCGGTCGCACTATGGAAATTCAACGCCTTATTGCCCGTTCACTACGCGCCATGATTGACCTTAAATTATTAGGCGAATACACCATCACGTTAGATTGCGATGTCATTCAAGCCGATGGTGGCACTCGAACGGCGTCAATTACTGGTGCTTGTGTGGCACTTAATGATGCAATCAACAAAATGGTTGAAGAAGGTAAAATAAAGCAAAATCCAATTAAATCATTGGTTGCTGCTGTTTCTGTCGGTATTGTCGATGGTCAAGCGGTCTGTGATCTAGAATATATAGAGGATTCAAACGCAGAAACCGATATGAATATTGTGATGACTGACGATGGACGTATGATTGAAGTGCAAGGCACTGCCGAAGGCGAACCATTTAGTCATGACGAATTATTAAAACTGTTAGCGCTAGCAAAAAGTGGCATTGCAACCATTATTGATGCTCAAAGACAGGCCTTAAAAGAGTAATTGGAGAAAATCGATGAAATCATATAAAAGTGAATTTATTGAATTTGCTTTAAATAGGCAAGCATTAAAATTTGGTGAATTCACCTTAAAATCAGGACGTAAAAGCCCCTATTTTTTTAATGCAGGATTGTTTAATACCGGTAAAGATCTAGCTTTATTAGGTCGTTTTTACGCAGCTGCTCTCATGGATGCCAACTTAGAATACGATGTCATTTTTGGCCCAGCTTATAAAGGTATTCCTATTGTTTCATCAACCGTTGTTGCACTCTCTGAACATCATAATATCGATGTGCCTTATTGCTTTAACCGCAAAGAAGCCAAAGACCACGGTGAAGGTGGTAACTTAGTAGGTAGTTCGATCTATCAGCAACGCGTTATGCTGGTTGATGATGTTATTACCGCCGGTACCGCAATTCGGGAATCGATGAGAATATTAGAAGATAACCAATCTAAACTCGCTGGCGTACTGATTTGTCTAGACCGTCAAGAAAAAGGTCGTGGTGAACTTTCCGCAATTCAAGAAATTAAACAAACTTATCACTGTGATGTTATTTCCATTATTACGCTTGATGATTTAATCCAATACCTTTACCAAGATCCGTCACGAAAAGATCAAGTCACACAAGTTGAAGCTTATCGGGCTGAGTATGGGATAAAATAAGCTATTAGTATTTGAATATACAATAACAATATATAATTATTAGAAAACCTCGAATAATATCGAGGTTTATTTTTTGGTTTAGCAAAAAAATAAGCTTTTTATTGAATCTCTTTACAGCAAACTAAAAAAATCCAAATAACTGCATTACTATTTTCTTTATATTTCAGGCTGTGATCTGTACTTAAAAAAGTTTCTACAAAGATGAATATAAAAAAGTGCTATTTTGTCAGAAATGAATTTTATTTAATTTTAAATAAAAAATAGCTGTGATATAACCATACTGTTGTATTAACTCTCATAATTAGGAGCGAATCATGTCATACCATACAAGTAATGAAGAACACGCTATAGAGATTGTTAATCTTGCTTCTTTAGAAGCATTAGTCAAAGTCAGAATGGAAGCAGGTGCTTTTGGTTATATCCGTGGAGGTGCGGAAGACGAATGGACAATGCGAGAAAATACCTTAGCGTTTAATCGCAAAAAAATTGTTCCTCGGGTATTGCAAGGTATTGATCATGCAGATTTATCAACAAAATTATGGGATATATCATTAAAAACACCCATTATTCAAGCACCTTCAGCTGCCCAAGGATTGGCTCATGAACAAGGCGAAAAGGATACCGCTAAAGGCGTCGCTGCCGCTGGTTCTATTTTCTGTATTAGTACTTATGCAAATACCTCTATTGAAGATGCCGCAAATGCGGCGCCCAATGTTCCGTATTTTTTTCAACTCTATATGAGTAAAGATGATGATTTTAACCGTTTTATTATCGATAAGGCTGTTAAAGCAGGCGCAAAAGCAATCATTCTAACAGTCGATTCAACGTTAGGCGGTTATCGCGAAGAGGATATCGTCAATAAATTTCAATTTCCACTCCCTATGAAAAATCTCAGTGCTTACAGCCAATCAAACGGCAATGGCGATGGTTCAGGTAAAGGCATTAGCGAAATTTATGCCGCAGCAAAACAAGGTATCGTTCCTTCTGATATTCAAAAAATTAAAGATATGGCAAATTTACCTATTATTGTAAAAGGCATTCAGTCACCTGAAGATGCATCCATTGCAATATCTGCTGGAGCTGACGGAATTTGGATATCAAATCATGGTGGAAGACAATTAGATGGCGCTCCCGCTTCATTTGAGGTATTACCTAGTATTTCAGCTGCTGTTGCTAAACGTGTTCCAATCATTTTTGACAGCGGTATACGCCGTGGCGAACATGTATTTAAAGCTTTAGCAAGTGGCGCTGATCTTGTTGCTATTGGACGCCCTATTCTTTATGGTCTAAATTTAGGTGGAGCTGAGGGAGTAAAATCCGTCTTTGATCATCTTAACAAAGAACTGTCTATTACCATGCAATTAGCTGGCACAAAAACGATCGAAGATATTAAAAATACCCTATTAATATAATGGTTAGAAATTACTTGCTTCGGTTACAGTAGTAAAAAAATGACTCTAATAAATATATAAAAAAACAACGCCATATCATCAACAAGTGTTATGGCGATGATATAAAAAAATAGCCGTCATTGATTTGGCTAAACGTATTATGACCCGTTGCTATCTACCCCCAAAAGACCTCATGAAACATCAACTAACATGATTTCCATTGCATATACAACACAAAAACAAGCGGCGTAATTATTTATTAAGTTGTATGCTCATTATGAAATATTTACACAACTGTTACGTTTTAGGCTATATTTTTGTAAAAAATATTCAGGATTCTATACCGTTTCGTGATGAATTAAAACTGCCTATACGGCAGTGAACATCGGGTATCAGGAATTTTTTTTCGGGTATCATTTCTAAACTGCCTACACGGCAGTGAACAGCCACATGCAATATATTGTCCTGTTCGCTTTTTTCTAAACTGCCTACACGGCAGTGAACGTTTCCAGCGTAATTTGGGTGCCGGTTGAGCTTTTCTAAACTGCCTACACGGCAGTGAACATATTGCGTGAGCTAATCCATTATAACTAATCTTTCTAAACTGCCTACACGGCAGTGAACTGATATTCTATATCTGTATAAACCCAGTCATGTTTCTAAACTGCCTACACGGCAGTGAACTGCTGTAAACAAAAGGCTAAACCGTGGAATTTTTTCTAAACTGCCTACACGGCAGTGAACCGTTTACACTATGCGAGAGCTCAAATGGCAGCTTTCTAAACTGCCTACACGGCAGTGAACTTGTATTCATCGTTTATTTTGTGAGCAACTTTCTAAACTGCCTACACGGCAGTGAACAGATTTTCGATGATGCTACGCGGAGCGATCATTTTCTAAACTGCCTACACGGCAGTGAACGAGCAAACAAGAAACAGGACGAGCACCGACGATTTCTAAACTGCCTACACGGCAGTGAACTAGAAGCTAATATACTATCAATATTGTATGTAAAAAGGCAAATAGCTATTTAGGTTTTAAAAACCCTTTTTTGCGGTGAGTTTTTAATTATTTGATTTTATTTATTTTTAAAATATGGCAAAAAAAAGGGTTCTGTTTTTTAGTTTTTTGACTGTGTCATGACTTAGTACTACCCAAACCTAAAAACCAAAAGATCAATTTGCTTAGTTTTTTAATAAAAGCCTTAAAAATAGCGTTAAGCGTTTTCGGATTCTGATTTTATCTACCTATCAATAGAAAAATAGCCTATATCAATTAAATTCTTCAATATCTTTCTTAAAAGATATTGAATGATGTTCATCAACAACTTTCAACTAACAATAGAATGAAGAAGCGCGACCAGCTCAAATTGGGATACATGAAAGTCAGAGAAATGATTAAGGTTGGATTTATCAACCTTAATAAAGCAAATCAAAGCTCATAGATAGAAAATTAATAACAAATCAGCTATGATATAGCACCTATAACAGTGAGCGATAAAATGACTAATAAGGAAGTAAAAATTAGTTACTTTCTAATCAGGCAACACCTATTTTTTATTTAGGAATTTTGAAAATATGACTTCTAATAACACCCAATCAATGTCCGGAACGCAACAACGCGATCAACTACAACGCCAAATATGGAAAATTGCCGACGAAGTCCGTGGTGCGGTCGATGGTTGGGATTTTAAACAGTATGTACTTGGTTCTTTGTTTTATCGCTTTATTAGTGAAAATTTTGCTAATTATATTGAAGGTGGTGAAGAAGGTATCGATTACAGCACATTATCCGATGATGTCATTACCGATGAAATTAAAAAAGACGCAATAAAAACCAAAGGCTATTTTATTTATCCTAGCCAATTATTTTGTAAAATTGTAGCTCAAGCCAATACCAATTCAAGTTTAAATACTGATTTGGCCAATATTTTTAATGCAATTGAAAGCTCAGCTAATGGTTACCCGTCAGAAAGCGATATTAAAGGATTATTTGCCGATTTTGATACCACCAGTAACCGATTAGGTAATACAGTTGCCGATAAAAACAAACGGTTAGCCGCAGTACTTAATGGTGTTGCCGAACTGGATTTTGGTGATTTTGCCGACAATCAAATTGATCTGTTTGGCGATGCTTATGAGTTTTTGATTTCTAATTATGCCTCGAATGCCGGTAAATCTGGTGGTGAATTTTTTACGCCGCCGAATGTGTCGAAATTGATCTCACAATTAGCCTTACATAATCAAACAAAGGTCAATAAAATCTATGACCCAGCGGCAGGTTCGGGTTCTTTATTGTTACAAGCGAAAAAACAGTTTGATGAACATATCATTGAGGATGGATTTTTCGGTCAAGAGATTAATCATACCACCTATAACCTTGCTCGAATGAATATGTTTTTACACAATATCAACTATGATAAATTCGAAATAGCTTTAGGCGACACGCTACTTAATCCAAAGTTTGGCGACGAAAAACCATTTGATGCAATCGTTTCTAATCCACCCTATTCAATTAAATGGATTGGCAGTGATGATCCAACCTTAATTAATGATGACCGATACGCACCCGCTGGCGTGCTGGCACCAAAATCGAGAGCCGATTTTGCCTTTATTATGCATGCATTAAGTTACCTGTCCGAGTGTGGGCGAGCCGCGATTGTTACCTTTCCAGGGATATTTTATCGTGTTGGTGCGGAACAAAAATTTCGCAAATATTTGGTCGATAATGATTTTGTTGAAACCGTAATCTCACTGGCACCAAATTTATTTTATGGAACATCAATTGCGGTTAATATTTTGGTGCTAGCCAAAAATAAAACCGTCAAAAAGACACAATTTATTGATGCCAGCAAACTGTTTAAAAAAGAGACCAATAATAATGTGCTCACTGATGAACATATTCAAGAAATTATGCAAGTATTTGATAGCAAGCAAGATATCGAATATTTTGCTAAATCAGTTGATAATCAAACCATTGCGCAAAATGACTATAATCTATCAGTCAGTTCGTATGTTGAAGCCGAAGATACCCGTGAAGTGATTGATATCACCCAGCTTAATGCCGAAATAAAAGATACCGTAGCTAAAATTGAAAGCTTACGCTCCCAAATTGACGCGATTGTGGCGGAGATTGAGGGATGATTAACATAATTACAAAATCACTTAATGATATTAATATTGAGTGGAAACCATTAGGTAAATTACTTATACGCACAAAAGGAACAAAAATTACAGCAAGTCAAATGAAGGAACTACATAAAGATGATGCTCCATTAAGGATTTTTGCTGGAGGAAAAACATTTGCATTAGTCAATTTTGATGATATACCAAAGAAAGATATCAATCGAGAACCGTCTATTATTGTAAAATCTCGCGGTATTATTGAATTTGAATATTATGATAAACCATTTTCACACAAAAATGAAATGTGGTCATATCATTCCAAAGATAAGAATATTAATATCAAATATATTTATTATATTTTGAAAAACCAAGAAAAATATTTTCAAAACTTAGGCAGTAAAATGCAAATGCCACAAATTGCAACGCCTGATACAGATAAATTTGAGATTCCTATTCCCCCTATTTCCGTTCAAACTGAAATAGTCCGTATTTTAGACACATTCACAGCCCTCACAGCAGAACTCACAGCAGAACTCACAGCAGAGCTTACTGCACGGAAAAAACAATACAACTATTATCGGGATAAATTGTTAACCTTTAAAGAGGATGAGGTTGAGTGGAAGACTGTAGAGGAGATTTTCTATTTAAAAAATGGATACACACCAAGCAAATCAGAATCTAAATTTTGGGAAAATGGTGATATTCCTTGGTTTAGGATGGAAGATATTCGGGAAAATGGGCGAGTTTTAAATGATGCGTTACAAAAAATCAATAAAATAGCTGTAAAAGGTGGAAAGTTATTTTCTGAGAATTCAATTATTATTTCTACATCAGCAACTATAGGTGAGCATGCTTTAGTTACCGTTCCTTATTTATCAAATCAAAGATTTACAAATATAAGTTTAAAGGAAGAATATCAAGATCATTTTGATATCAGATTTATTTTTTATTATTGTTTTATTTTATGTAATTGGTGTAAAAAAAATACTACAGTATCAAATTTTTCTTCCGTAGATATGAATGGCTTTAAAAAATTTAAATTTCCCATTCCCCCACTCAAGGAACAAGCCCGTATTGTCGAAATCCTAGACAAATTCGATGCGCTAACAAATTCCATTACAGAGGGTTTACCGCGCGAGATTGCATTACGTCAAAAACAATATGAGTATTATCGGAATTTGTTATTAGACTTTCCGAAAGTGCAAGAATAATAAGATAGAGTTATAAAAAGATGAATACCACATTAAGGAATATTGCTGAAAAGCTGGATAAAAATGATAAAAAAACCCAATTAATCTATGCTTTTAACGGTACGGGTAAAACACGTTTATCTCAAATATTTAAAAATTTAATTATATCGCAGCATAAAGACGATAAAGAAAATAATGCAGCCTTAACAAGGCACAAAATCCTTTACTATAACGCTTTTACTGAGGATTTATTTGCTTGGGATAATGATAAACACCAAGAGGGTGAACATCAATTAATCATTCAACCTAACTCATTTACTGACTGGATTTTAAAAGACCAAGGACAAGACCAAAATATTGTTCGTTACTTTCAATCCTATACTCACCAAAGATTACTGCCACATTTCAACGAGGATTTTTCTGCTATTACTTTTTCGCTAGCAGGCGATAATGATCAGCGTATTGATAATATTAAAATCTCCAAAGGCGAAGAAAACAATTTAATTTGGAGTATTTTTTTTACACTGATTAACTTAGTTATCGCTGAGCGCAATATTACTGACAAAAGCGAACGCTCGACTAATGAATTTGACCATTTACGCTATATTTTTATTGATGACCCCGTTAGTTCATTGGACGAAAATCACCTTATCCAGTTGGCGGTAGATATTGCCCAATTAATCACATCCTGTGAATCTGACATTAAATTTATTATTACGACCCATAACCCGCTGTTTTATAATGTGCTTTATAATGCATTAACTTCAAAAGATAGTTATATTTTAAGACGATTTGAGGACGGTAAATTTGCATTAGAAGAGAAAAAAGGCGATTCAAACCGTAGTTTTTCCTATCATCTTTATTTAAAACAGTTGCTGCAAGAAGCGGTTAAGGAAAATAAAATTGAAAAATATCATTTTACCCTATTACGTAACTTATATGAAAAAACCGCCAGTTTTTTAGGCTATCCGCAATGGTCAGACTTATTGCCTGGCGATAAAAAACTTTACTTAACACGGATTATCAATTTTACCAGCCATTTAACCTTATCTAATGAAATGGTTTCCGAACCTTCTGAACCTGAAAAGCAAACTGTTGCCTTTTTACTGAATCATTTACTCGAAAATTATCATTTTAAATAGCTGGAATAGACTATGACAACTTATACAAAACCAATTGCCGAAACCAATAGCTACATTATTTTAGATAACTACAACAAGCTAGAAGAGACAGCAGCTGTTTATCAGACTGAAACGGATTTAGAAAACGAATTTATTCATGATTTAAATCGACAAGGCTATGAATATTTACCTAATTTAAACACGCATGCAAAGTTATTAGCCAATATTCGCGAGCAATTGCAAACACTGAACAAAATGCAATTTACTGATGATGAATGGCGACGTTTTGTATTAGAGTATTTAGATAAACCCAATGAATCGATGATCGATAAAAGTCGCAAAATCCACCACGATCATATTTACGATTTTGTTTTTGATGATGGTCATATTCAAAATATCAAGCTGTTAGATAAAAAAGATGTCACCAATAATAAATTGCAAGTTATCCGTCAATTTCAGCAAACTGGCAATTATGCAAATCGTTATGATGTGACTATTTTGGTGAATGGCTTGCCCCTTGTGCAAGTTGAATTAAAAAAGCGGGGTATTGCCATTCGTGAAGCCTTTAACCAAGTGCATCGCTATAGTAAAGAGAGTTTTAATCAAGACAATTCACTGTTTAAATATTTACAACTGTTTGTTATCTCAAATGGCACCGACACGCGCTATTTTGCTAACACCACTAAACGCGATAAAAACAGCTTTGATTTTACAATGAATTGGGCAAATGTTAAAAATGAGCCGATAAAAGATCTAAAAGACTTTACTGCCACCTTTTTTGCCAGCCGCACGCTGTTAAATGTGTTACTGACTTATTCGGTGCTTGATGTGAATGACACATTGTTAATTATGCGCCCTTACCAAATTGCTGCCACCGAGCGTATATTGTGGCAAATCATTAGCGCTTATCATGCCAAAAAGTGGAGTAGCCTACAAAGTGTCGGTTTTATTTGGCACACAACAGGATCAGGCAAAACATTAACCAGTTTTAAAACGGCGCGGTTAGCCACCGAACTGGAATTTATTGATAAAGTCTTTTTTGTGGTGGATCGTAAAGATCTGGATTATCAAACCATGAAAGAGTATCAAAAATTTTCAAAAGATAGTGTCAATGGCTCAAATAGTACCGCTGGGCTTAAGCGCAATATTGAGAAAACCGATAATAAAATTATTGTTACTACCATTCAAAAACTCAATAACTTGATCAAAAGCGACGATAATTTAGCTATCTATGATAAACATGTGGTATTTATTTTTGACGAAGCGCATCGCTCTCAGTTTGGTGAAGCTCAAAAAAACTTAAAGCGTAAATTTAAAAAGTATTACCAATTTGGTTTTACTGGCACGCCGATTATGCATACTAACGCAATAGGGACGCAAACCACGGCAGATGTTTTTGGTCGTGAACTACACGCTTATGTATTAACCGATGCAATTCGTGACGAAAAGGTACTAAAATTTAAAGTTGACTATAATGATGTGCGCCCTAATTTTAAATCGATAGAGCAAGAACAAGATCTCGAAAAACTTAGCGCTGCTGAAAATAAAAAAGCACTACTCCACCCAAATCGTATTGAGCAAATCACACAATATATTTTGAATAATTTTAAACAAAAAACCCACCGCTTAATGGGCAAAGGTAAAGGGTTTAATGCCATGTTTGCCGTGAGCAGTGTCGATGCGGCTAAACTCTATTATGAATCATTCAAAAAATTACAAAAAAATGCCAATCAGCCGTTAAAAATAGCGACCATATTTTCTTATTCTGCTAATGAAGAACAAGATGCACAGGGTAATTTTGCCGATGAAAGTTTTGAAACCGATGCCTTAAATCAAAGTGCCAAAGAGTTTTTAGCTGCTGCGATAGCAGATTATAATAAAATATTTAAAACTAACTTTGATGTCAGTAGTGATCAATTTCAAAACTATTATCGCGATCTGTCTTTCAAAGTCAAAAATCAAGAAGTCGATCTATTAATTGTCGTTGGCATGTTCTTAACTGGCTTTGATGCGCCAACGCTCAATACGTTATTTGTCGATAAAAACCTGCGATATCATGGGTTAATTCAAGCTTTTTCGCGCACCAATCGTATCTATAATGCCACTAAAACCTTTGGCAATATTGTGGCGTTCCGTGATTTAGAACAAGCTACCATTGATGCAATAAAAACATTTGGTAAAAGCAATACTCGTGAAGTGGTGTTAGAAAAAAGCTTTAAGGAATACATGGAAGGTTTTACTGATAAAAGTTCAGGTGAATTGCACCATGGCTATTTAGCTATCGTTGCCGAATTGCAAGACAAATTCCCATGTCCTGACGAAATTATTACCGACAAAGATAAAAAAGCGTTTGTTAAATTATTTGGCGAGTATTTGCGTGCTGACAATGTGTTGCAAAATTATGATGAATTTGTGGCATTAAAAGATTTCCAACAATTAGATATGACTGATGAGCAAGCGGTTTTAGCATTTAAAAACAAGCATTATGTGACTGATGAAGATCTGCAAAAAATGCACGCAGTTAAGCTACCGACTGATCGCGCAATTCAAAATTATCGTTCAACTTATAATGATATTCGTGATTGGCTACGCCGAGAAAAAGAAGCCAATCAACAAGATCAGCAAAGATTTGACTGGGATGATGTGGTTTTCGAAATTGATCTATTAAAATCACAAGAGATCAATCTGGATTATATTCTTGAGCTAATTTATGAACAAAATAAGCAAGAAAAAACCAAACAAGACATTGTCGAAGATGCTCAGCGATTAATTCGATCAAGTTTAGAAAATCGCGCTAAAGAGGAGCTAGTTGTCGAATTTATAAAACAAACCGATCTTGACGCTATTCCAGATAAAGCCTCGATTATTGATGCATTTTTCTTATATGCACAGCAGGAGTTGCAGGTCGAAGTGAATACCTTAATAGAAGAAGAAAATTTAAACGAAGCCGCCACAAAACGCTATATCGCCTCGTCGTTAAAGCGAGAGTATGCAACTGAAAATGGTACAGAGCTGAACGAGATTCTACCTAAAATGAGTCCACTTAATCCTCAATATTTAATTAAAAAGAACCGTGTTTTTGAAAAAATCGCCGCATTGGTTGAAAAATTTAAAGGGGGTGGTGGTAAAATTTAATTGTTAACAGTTAAATTCGCTAATAATTAAAGGAAGTTGAATGATCGATTTCTTATTCATCTTCCTCATAACTCATCACTCAAATTTACTTTGAATGATTTTGTATACAAAATCTTGCATGTTCATAATGATAAATGATTTTTGAAAAATCAAATGGCTCACCAGATGAGGTATAAAATATTTCTTCAACACAAAGTGCTGGCTCACCCGCTTGTAGTCCTAAATATTGCGCCATTTCAGCATCAAGCTTTATCACTTGCATATATTTATCAGAAAAGCCAATATTAATATTATAATTTTCTTGAATATAATTAAAAATTGAATTTTCAACGATCTCTTTATTTAAATAACAAATTAACTTTTTACGATAATATGACTGCTCTAAACCATATAATTTACCTTCAACGTAACGTAGTCGTTTAATAAAATAAACTTCTTCCTGATCATCACATTGTAGATTTTCTTTCACTTTGGAACAGGGCTTGATAGTATCGACATTAAATACTGTCGATGAGCCATAAACATCTTCTAAATCAACGGTAAAACCATGACTTTGTAAAAAATTGAGGTAGCCTCTTTTTTTTCGTTCACGAACAAAAATGCCACTGCCCTGCACTTGATAAATAATGCCTTGTCGTTCCAGACAATTGAGCGCTTTAATAATAGTACTGCGACTTACCTGATACTGATTAATCAATCCTTCAATATTAGCAAGTTGGGTGCCCTTAGCTAATTGCTGTTGATAAATCATCTGTTTTATTTTTTTGGCAACATCCTGATATTTAACCATTTACATTTATTATATTGAATAAACCATTTAAGTATTATTTTATACAGGTTATTTGAAGTTTTAAATTAAATCGTGTAAAAAGTCGATCTAGATCACAAACAATATAATTGGTCATTAACAATTCTGAAATTGTCTATAAGATAAGCTCATTAAATTGAATTTAAGGAGCTTAATCGATGTCATCGAAAATAAGAGATTATAACAAGCTGGCCGTTGATATTTTAAATGAGTTAGGTGGTGAAAATAATATTGTCACCGTTTCTCGCTGTGCAACGCGTCTTCGCCTTGTTACCCAACATACACCAGATCACGCAAAAGAAAACATATCTAAATTGCCAGGCGTAATTACTGTTGTTGAAAAAGGTGGTCAAATCCAAGTAGTTATTGGTACACATGTTGATAAAGTCTACAATGCGTTTACTCAGCTGGTTAATACTGATAATAAAGTGGCTAATAACGATAAAGCCAATATTTTAAATCGTGTTATTGCAACTATGTCAGCAGTATTTGCGCCCTTTGTTTATATTCTAGCCGCATCGGGTATTTTACAAGGAATATTAATCTTACTTAAATTGGCATTGCCAGCAGTAGAATCAACAGGGACTTTTAAAGTATTTGATTTTATATCTTGGGCACCTTTTGTCTTTTTGCCTATTTTTATTGCGATTACTGCTTCGCAACATTTTCGTTGTAACCTTTATATCGCAGTTGCTTGCTGTGCAGCGCTGTTATCGCCAACATGGACTGAGTTTGCAAAACTAATAAGCGAGGGGCAAGAAATTGATCTATTTGGTATTGCGCTATCTAAAACAACTTACGCTTCAACTGTTTTACCACCACTCTTTTTAGTTTGGTTACTCTCGTATTTAGAACGATTCTTAGAACCTCGCCTGCACAGCATCATAAAACCTGTTTTACTGCCATTATTTAGCCTTGTCATTATGGTCCCTTTAACACTACTTATTGTTGGTCCATTAACCGCAAATGGCGCACAATACATTGCTAACGGTTATAATTGGTTTGTTAGCCTAGCTCCTTTTGTTGCTGGGGGAATTATTGGTGCGGTTTGGCAAGTCTTTGTTATTTTTGGCGTACATTGGGGTATCACACCTGTTATCGTTGAAAACTTTAAGCAATATGGCCAAGACTCTTTCCAAGCATTTCAAACCATTGCCGTTATTGGTCAAGTCGGGGCAGCATTTGGTTTTTATTTAAAAACCAAAACACAAGAGATGAAAGGTATTTCATTATCTGCTTTTATCACTGGATTATTTGGTATAACCGAACCTGCTATTTATGGTGTTAACTTACGTTTTAAAAAACCATTTATTTATGGTTGTATCTCGGCAGCTTGTGGTGGTATTGTAGCCGGTTTTTTTGCTCCTCACTATGTTGCCTACGCTGGTTTACCTGGTCCATTAACTATCGTTAATGCCATTAGTCCTAATAATCCGGGTTCATTTGTTGGCGTCTTAATTGGTGCGCTTATCGCTTTTTTTGGACCGGTAATTTTGCTCCAAATTTTGGGTACTGGCGAAACCATACAAGATACCGTTAATAACCAAGAGACTATCAATAACGAAATTGATAATCCTAAAGTTCTTCTTGACGAGATTGATATCACAAGCCCAATGACGGGCCATGCTTTACCACTAAGTGAAGTGCCCGATCCTGCTTTTTCACAAAAATTAATGGGCGAAGGGATTGCGATTGAACCGACTGATAATCACGTTTATGCGCCTTTTGATGCCGAAGTCACAGCAATATTTGAAAACTCTAAACATGCTATTGGTTTAACATTAGATAACGGCGTTGAGTTATTAATTCACGTGGGGATTGATACGGTCAATTTGACCCATAACGAGTTTGCATATCACATTGAATTACACCAAAAAGTGAAAAAAGGTGATTTATTAATCAGCTTTAATCCTGACGCAATTAAGCAAGCAGGCTATCCATTGATTACTCCAATTATTATTGTTAATACCGATCAGTACCAGTTCATTTCATTAACTGATAAAACAGAAGTAACCATTGATGATATCATATTTAAAATTAAGCAATAACAAGGAATCAAAGATGACTAAAAAACCATTTTTATGGGGCGGTGCTTTAGCCGCTCACCAATTTGAAGGTGGCTGGAACGAAGGCGGTAAAGGACCCAGCGTGGTTGATGTTATGACCGCAGGCGCTCATGGTGTTGCAAGACAAATCACCCAAGATATCGAAGCGGGTAAATTTTATCCAAATCATACTGCCATTGATTTCTATCATCACTATAAAGACGATATCAAACTATTCGCTGAATTAGGTCTTAAATGTTTACGCACCTCGATCGCGTGGACTCGAATTTTTCCAAAAGGTGATGAGCTTGAACCAAACGAAGAAGGACTTCGTTTTTATGATAACGTTTTTGATGAATTAATTGCTCACGGCATTGAACCTGTTATCACCTTATCGCATTTTGAAATGCCGTTACATATTGCTCGCCAGTATGGTGGTTTTAGAAACCGTAAAACAGTTGAATTTTTTGAACGTTTTGCCACTGCGTGTTTTGAGCGTTATAAAAATAAAGTCAAATACTGGATGACATTTAACGAGATCAATAATCAAATGGATACCAGTAACCCTATTTTCTTTTGGACTAACTCAGGCGTACAAGTTAAACCGGGCGAAAATCCGCAAGAAGTCCTGTACCAAGTTGCTCACTATGAACTGTTAGCCAGTGCCAAAGCGGTGATTGCTGGTAAAAAAATCAATCCAGATTTTCAAATTGGTTGTATGGTGTCACATGTGCCAATTTATCCATATTCTTGTAACCCTGAAGATATGATGGCATCAGAAATCGCCATGCATCAACGATTCTTCTTCCCTGATGTTCATGTTCGTGGTTATTATCCTACTTATGCTTTAAAAGAGTTTGAGCGTGAAGGCTATAAACTAGATATTACCAAAGAAGATTTAGTTTATTTGAAAAAAGGTACGGTTGATTACATTGGCTTTAGCTATTATATGTCTACCGTTGTGAAAGCCGATGCCAAAAATGACAAGCGCGATAACATCGTTAACGGTGCGCTACCTAATGCGGTTGAAAATCCTTATATCAAAAGCAGTGATTGGGGCTGGCCAATTGACTCTGAAGGTTTACGTTATACACTCAATCGTTTGTATGATCGTTATCAATTACCACTGTTTATTGTGGAAAATGGTTTTGGAGCAATTGATGAACTTGAAAACGGCAATCAAGTACACGACAAACCTCGTATTGAATATCTAGGTGCACACATTAAAGCTATGCAAACCGCCATGGATTATGATGGCGTTGATGTGATTGGCTATACCGCTTGGGGGATTATTGATGTCGTATCATTCACTACTGGCGAAATGAAAAAACGTTATGGCGTGATTTATGTTGACCGTGACAATGCCGGTAACGGTAGTATGAAGCGTTATAAAAAAGATTCATTTGAATGGTATAAACAAGTGATTAGCACCAATGGCGCAAGTTTAAAATCATAATTATCAGTTAACAGAAATTTTATTAAGAGGATGCGTTCAGGTTTTGCCTGCATCCTCATTTTTTATGACGCAAAAGACCTAAAACGGAAAAATTAACTGTTTCTCAACTTGTGGATCAATTAACGTTACATGAAAACCAATTAACCGAACACCACGACCATTACGCCGTTCTAACCAAACCTTATGCGCTTGCTCAATTAAATCGGCTTTATCTAATTTAGACCATACATGCTCTTGTGTTGTCAGCTGAAAATCGTCAAACTTAAATTTGACGCCTTGCCGAGCGATCGACAAGTCAGCACGCACTTTACTTAATCGTTTTTCTATCTCTTCAAATAAAGGGTCGAACTGCAATAAACACTCTTCCCAACTATGAATATCGTCAGTTAAAGTGCGCTCAACCCCAACTGATTTACGTTGCCTGTCATTACACACTTCACGATCATCAATACCTTGACATCGTTCATGCAATATTCGCCCAAATTTACCGAATTGGTTGAGTAATTTAGTGACATCAAAATTAACGACATCGTTACAGGTAAAGAGTCCTAATTGTGCTAGCTTTTTTTCAGTGACTTTACCCACTCCCGGAATTTTTTTTAGAGGAAGCCGCTCAATAAAGCTATCAACTTCATCGGGGGTTATCACATATTGACCATTAGGTTTGTTCATGTCTGAAGCTATCTTGGCAAGAAACTTAAGTGGAGCAACACCTGCTGATGCCGTTAATTCAAGTTCGTTGTAAATAGCTTGGCGAATATCTTGAGCGATTAAGGTTGCCGAACCATAACAAAGCTTACAATCAGTCACATCAAGGTAAGCCTCGTCGAGTGATAATGCCTCAATAGATTCAGTATATCGCCTAAAAATTTGGTGGATCTGTTTGGACACTTCTTTGTAAACCGCATGCCTACCCGGTATAATTTTAAGATTGGGGCACAGTTTAATAGCTTGTGCCATTGACATAGCACTGTGTATACCATACTGACGAGCTAAATAATTGGCAGTCGCAACCACGCCACGCTTACGAGGATCTCCCCCTACCGCAATAGGCATATTGCGATAACGGGGATTGTCTCTCATTTCAACGGCGGCGTAAAAACAATCCATATCAACATGAATAATTTTTCGCATAGATGGTTTCACAATATTTAAAACACAACTGTATAAATATACAATATCATAACTTAAATAGTTGTGTAAACAACCAGTACTGCTTACTTAGTTAATTTATCCAAATCAATTAATCCGTTTTTATCATAAGAATCGCCAATCCAACGAGTCGATTCATGAAAATGAGGATTAACAACACTTTTTTCAGAGATATATAAGTGATAACTTAATCCAGCTAAATCAGACCAAGTATGAATCAAATCTTGTGTACTAAATTTTCGATTTACATAGGCTAGAGAGTTATTAGGATGCGTTGCCACCCACGTTGGTGATTGCCAAAGCATAAATGGCACAGTATACATAGTTTAAGTCGGTGCCTTCTCATTGCGCCCTAACACATCGTGTGGTGACGTTTGATAAACATCTTCACCATGATCTGAAAAATATAACATAAAACCATTTTCTTTACTGTTTTTGAAAATATTAAACAGTGTTGTTGTGACATAATCGTTATAACTTATTGCATTATCATAACTATTATATATATCTACATTATCGTCATCGAGAAGATATGGAATACTTGTCTTATCTTTAAAACGGTCATATTCATTACTTTTGGGATAGCGAAGCGCATATTTCATGTGTGTACCAAGCAGATGAATAACAATAAACTTTTTTCAGCGTTATCGGATAACACTTTTTTGAATGGCTCAAAAACCGATTCGTCATATTGTCTGGCACTTTGATTTCGATCGTTATTCATATAAAACTGATCATTGGTTTGTTTAGAAAACAGTCAACATAGTATTACGCTTGGTCATGGTTTGTTGATTGGTGATCCAAAACGTTTTATATCCTGCCTGTTTCATAATATGTATTAATGAAGGAGTTTTAAGGTATAAATCAGGCTGTTGCTCATCAGCAAAAGTTAACACTTGTTGTAAAATGTCGGTAGTATACGGTCTTGATGAAACCACATCGTTAAATACAACAAAATTCGCTTTATCTTTTTTTAAATTGTTCAATTTTTGGTGTAGTATTTCGACTATACCCACAAATACTCATTCTATTACGCGTTGTTGATTCGCCAATAACTAACACTAACGTTCTTGGTGCGTTACCGTTCGCATCGGTGAAATTCTCAACGGGAGGTAAAGTGTCCAAATGATTCAAGATATCTTCCATATTGCCAAGTTGAGTGCGATACGCCAAATAACTATTAATAAGTTGCCATGGCACCGTCGTTTCCATGCGTGTTAACAAGTGAGCTACAGCTTTTTCAATGGAGGATTTTTTATTGTTATACTAACAAACATAGGCATTATGGCATAAGTGGCTATTAACAGCGATGCAATCCATTTAGTGGAAATCTTAACAAAAACAGGTCTAACTTTGGTCCAAAGATAAATCACCACCAAACCATAAATAATCAGTACCGCAACTAACTTAATACTCAAATACTGCTGAACAAACTCACTTGATTCACTAAAATTTGATTCTGCTATAACAAAAAACACACTTTGTGAAAATTCTTGTCGATAAATAGTAAAATAACCGACAGAAATCAAAGAAAAAATGCCGATAATCAGCCCCAAAATAGACGCAATCTTTCGCGTACAGTGAGGAAAGATTAAAATAGGGATAAGCCAAATCAAACTATAGATAATAGAATCACGCAATCCGATTGCATTGGAATACCCAGAAAGAAAAATATACAGCTATAATGCACTAGAAAAATAAGATATCAAAAATAAGGGTTAACCAGCTAAACTTACGGCTTGCTTTTGTATTTTGCATGGATATTAATCGGTGTTGTTATTGGTAATTAAGCCCAATATACGCTAAACACATTAATAAAACCTTAATATTTAACCATTGAATTTAAAAACTAATATATCAATTGCTAACTAACAGCAAACATTTATATAAATAAAATCATAATTTGCTTACTTCACCATGAGTTTTAAAGAAATAATAGATAAACAGATTAATAGATAAAAATCTTTATGTAACGTTTAAATCTTACTTTTTATTAAAAATTAAAGCCCAACATCTTTGCAATGTGCTTATTTTCAGACTGGTTTAGTTGCGTTGGCAAGCCATTAAAAACAATCTGCCCATGATTCACCACTAAACAACGAGAAAAGTAACTGAGCGAATCATCAAGATAGTGTGAGACCATCATTAATGTCAAATCAAACTCATTACAGACTTGATCAACTAACGCTAACATCTCAAACCTTAATGCCTGATCGAGCGCTGAAAATGGCTCATCTAATAATAAAATAGGTCGGCGTTGAATTAAACAGCGAGCTAATGCAACACGTTGACGCTGTCCACCTGAAAGCTGATCGGGATAACGATCATTAAAACCAATTAAACCAACTTTAGCCAGCATATCATTTATTGTTTGCTGTTCAGATGCATTTAATTTTAAACAAGGCCTTATGCCTAAACCAATATTTTGCTCAACAGTTAAATGACCAAATAAATTATTACTTTGGAATAAAATCGACACTGGGCGTTTTCCTGGCAAAGTGTGAGTCATATTTTGATGATTAAGTAAAATTTGCCCAGAGTTTGGAAAAATAAACCCAGCAATCAAGCTTAATAATGAGCTTTTACCTGCACCACTTGGCCCAACAATAACGGCCTTTTCTTTTGCTGGGATTTTGATATCAAAATGCATTTTAAAATTATCATATTGATAATTAATTTGATTCAGTTCGATCATAATCTATTACAACCAATAAACTAAAAGATAATATTAACAATAATGCAGCCGTTACGGTGCTTTCTTGATAGTGATAATGGGATATTTGCTCATATAAATAATAAGGTAACGTAGTAACTGACTGTCCACCAAATAACGCAATAATACCAAAATCACCCAATGATAATATTGCTGAAAAAGCAAAGTTCTGGATAATTAACTTCTTTAGTGCTTTATATTCAATTAAATAAAAATGTAAAAAACCATTAATGTTAAGTGACTGACTTAAATCCCAATAGCGGGAAGTAACATCATACATTGGCGCTGCAAGATTTTTTAATATGAACGGTAATGCCATTAAACCGTTACAAAGCATCATTAAGGTGCAAACAAAGATGGGATTATAAGCATAGGGAAATAACAATAAAAACAGGCCACACGCCAGCACCATGCTTGGAATAATTAAAATCAGCGAACCAACTAACATTAACCGATTGCTCCAATTTATTTGCCGATTAATCAATAAGCGACTATTTGTATAAAGTAATAATAAAGCAAGCAACATAGCGATAATGGCTGATCCCACAGCAATTAGCAATGAAAACATAACTGCATGTTGAAAAGCCAACGTTAGAAACGACCACTGAAAAAAACAAATGCCATTTATAAGTATGGTTATGATGGGAAGTAAAATAAATAAGCCACCAATAACAATAATGACTAAACTTGACAAAACTAAGTTAAACGAAACAGGCAAACGATAATTTTGCCTAACATCGTGCGGATTAAATTTATAGTTATAATTAAATTTTTGCATCAACCTCATAAAACTAACACAAAAAACCAACTGTAAACACGCTAAAAGCACGGCTTGTATCAGATCAAAATCACGAATAGATTGATAAATAGCCACTTCAAGTGTGGTATATTTAGGCCCTCCGCCAAGTGCTAACGCAACAGCAAAGCTAGAAAAACAAAGCATAAAGATAAGCGCCGCCATAGGGAACAATTGTCGACGCAATAGAGGCCATTCCACCCATTTAAAATAACTAAAACTCGAAAAATTTAATTGTGCAGCTAGTTGTTTGTGCTCAACTGACACCCTATTTAAAGTTTGATAAAATAAGCAACAAGCATACGGAAAATTAAGAAACACATGCGCAAGTAAAATACCTTCTAATCCATAAATAGATTTCACAAATGGAAAACCCAAATAATCAAAAAAGCACGCCAATAAGCCCTGTTGCCCATAAACAGACAACAGTCCCGTTACTACCACCAGTGCAGGTAATATAAAGGTAATAGGCATAATGCGTAGCAATAACCTTTTCCCTAGAAAATCAACCATCGATAGGGCTTTGGCCATTAATATTGCTAATAAAATAGATAACAATGTCGATAGTGTTGCTTGAAATATAGTTATCCAAACAACATGCAATAAATAACTATCAAAACAGACTGTTAAATTATTAGACTTAATAGCAGCCAAGCAAAGCACAAATAGGGCTGTACCTAAGACGGTTAAGATCAAGCTTGCAGCGCTAATACCTGGCAGTAGTGTTCTTAATTTCAACATGGTACTGAATAAAACTACTTACTAATGGTGGATTTCCATTCACGTACCCACATCTTTTGATTCTGTTCAACTTGCTTGGCATCAAACTCAAGCGCTTTATTGACTGGCTTAATTTCCTGAAAAGCTTCGGGTAATGAAGTATTAACAATTGGATACATGAAATTTTTTTCAGCTAATTGACGCTGTACATCAGGAGTTAATAAATATCGCAAAAATGAACGCGCAAGTTCTGGTTGTTGACTAAATTTAGTAATTCCCACAACTTCGACTTGACGGTAATGGCCTTCATCAAAAATAGCCGCGGCATAACGATGATCATTATCATTCATAATATGCGCAACAGGTGAAGTACTATAGCTAAGCACTAAATCGGCTTCACCTTTTAAAAATAGACCATAAGCTTCGCTCCAACCTTTGGTCACTGTTACGGTATTTTTAGCTATTTTTTGCCATGCAGATGCGGTATCATCGCCGTATATCTTCTTCACCCAAAATAATAAACCTAAGCCGGGAGTGCTGGTTCTTGGGTCTTGATAAATAATTTTCCAGTTGGCTTTATTATCAACTAACTCATGCATGCTGCGTGGTGGATTACCAATTTTTTGTTGATCATAAATAAAAGCAAAATAGCCAAAATCATAAGGCATAAAATCACTATCCCACCAGTCAGTATTTAAATTATCGGGTTTACTGATTTGATGAGGAATAACAATATCCGCCTGTTTGGCTTGTTCTATAAGATTATTGTCTAACCCTAAGATTACATCGGCATTAGTTTTATCACCTTCAAGACGAATTCGATTTAAAACCGATACTCCATCCCCTAATGTAACAATCTCGAGTTGACAGCCACACTGCGCTTCAAAACCCTTTTCAATCGCCTGCCCTGGTCCCCACTCTGAAATAAAGGAATTGTAACTATAAACAGTTAAGGTAGGTTTTACGTTGGCAGCGTTTGCAATGAAAGGGATAGAAAATACCAAAGATAATAACAATTTTTTACAAAACATTTTGCCTCCAAAACAGCAATAAAAGACAAAAGGTTTGAGCAAGTACAATAACTCAAATCCCTCCGCTGGCATGATCCAGTTCAGGTTCGACGGGTTATGTTAGCCTATCTAACATTCTCAGCCCATCTAGGCACCCCGTTGAGAACACGGGTTAGTGTAGTGGTTAGTGTTAAAATTGTAAACAACGAAAAAGAATAAAGAGCCGCTATAACTAAAAAAAATTATTCAATAATTTAATTTTATTAATATTTTTATTTAAAACAAAAATCTATTGACTACTCTAAATGTGCAAAAACAAACCAAACTAACCTACCAAAACTTAACCCTACACCAGTGCTTGGTTCTGACATATCAGCTACGATTCGTTTTTGACAAACATCACTTATTTGGCGTGCTAACCTCACTCAGTTATCGGCGCATTCTGACATAGTATAACCACTACAATAACCTTTGCTGCCACAAAAAATTAGTACATTTTTCCATAAAAAATTCAGAAAACACATTGATTTAATTAAAGTTTTTTACGTTAATGTTTTTGGGTGAAATCAAACATTTATAAGATGGTGAGGCGTTTTGACTTCTAACTAAAACTTGGCATTTTGTCAAAACGTTTCAAGTAGTGTATCGATTATACTTAATTTTTTATATTTTTTTAATAAAAAATCCGCCCTCTTATTACGATCAGTGACAATTCGTCACTTTGCCGGTATTATATTGGGCATTTTATTATAATCGGTTAGGTTTAGTGTGAATATTCAACAATTATTAACGCAACGTGTTTCGCAAGCCATGATTATGGCGGGTGCTGATAAAAACTGTGACGCTTTAATTAAGCAATCAAACAAAGCACAATTTGGTGATTACCAAGCCAATGGCATTATGGCTGTTGCCAAAAAACTAGGTATGCCACCTCGAGAACTTGCCCAAGCTGTTTTGCAACATTTAGATATCGATGATATCGCCGAAAAAGTGGAAATTGCCGGCCCAGGCTTTATCAATATCTTTTTAAAAAATAGCTGGATTGCTGAGCAAAATGAAATTGCTTTAAACAGCGATAAACTTAATATCACTTTGCCCGCGAAACCACAAACCATTGTGGTTGATTATTCAGCGCCTAATGTCGCCAAAGAGATGCATGTCGGGCACTTGCGTTCAACCATTATTGGTGATGCTAGCGTTCGCGTTTTATCGTTTTTAGGTCATAATGTTATTCGTGCTAATCATGTTGGTGATTGGGGAACGCAATTTGGAATGTTAATTGCGTATCTTGAAAAGATGCAAAATGAACATGCCAATGATATGGATCTTTCAGATTTAGAGTCATTCTATCGCGCCGCTAAAAAACATTATGACGAAGACGAAATTTTTGCCGAAAAAGCTCGTAATTATGTAGTGAAATTACAAGGTGGCGATGAATATTGTCGCGATATGTGGCGTAAGCTAGTTGATATTACCATGACGCAAAATATTGCCACTTATAAACGTTTAAATGTCACCTTAACCGTTGAAGACACCATGGGCGAAAGCATCTATAACAGTATGCTACCGGGTATCGTTGCCGATTTAAAACAGAAAGGACTTGCCGTTGAAAGCGAAGGCGCGATTGTTGTGTTTTTAGATGAGTATAAAAACAAAGAAGGCGAACCGATGGGGGTTATCATCCAAAAACGGGATGGTGGCTATCTTTATGCCACAACCGATATTGCTTGTGCTAAATACCGTTACGAAACATTACATGCCGATCGTATTCTTTATTATACTGATTCCCGCCAACATCAACATTTAGAACAAGTTTGGGCTATTGTTCATAAAGCCAAGTATGTGCCAGAATCATTAAAACTTGAGCACCATATGTTTGGTATGATGCTAGGTAAAGACGGTAAACCATTTAAAACACGTTCTGGCGATACCGTTAAATTAAATGATTTGCTCGATGAAGCTTGTGAACGTGCGACAACATTAATTCGTAGCAAAAATCCTGACTTAACTGAAAGCGAGCTTGCCGAAATCGTCGATGCAGTGGCTATTGGTGCAGTTAAATATGCCGATCTTTCTAAAAATCGTACCACCGATTATGTTTTTGATTGGGATAATATGTTGTCATTTGAAGGCAATACCGCACCTTATTTACAATATGCTTATACCCGAGTGTTATCGATATTTAAAAAATCGAATATTACCGAAGCGAGCTTAACAGGTAATATTCGTTTAGAAACCGATAAAGAGCGTGCCTTAGCAACACGTTTAATTCAATTTGACGATACAATTTCAACCGTAGCAAGGGACGGTACGCCGCATGTACTTTGTGCTTATCTTTATGAAATTGCGACGCTATTTTCAAGTTTTTATGAGAACTGCCCTATTTTAACGGCCGACAGCGAGAGCTTAAAACAAAGTCGCTTGAAATTGGCTTGTTTAACAGCAAAAACACTGAAAATTGGTCTTGATATGTTAGGTATTAAGACAGTTGATAAAATGTAAGTAAATTGCCACCGATGTGAATGCATGGGTGGCAGTTTTGCTAATATACTTAATATTTTGTACTTTTAAGTTACATGATTTGTTTAACTATATTAATCTCTAATCCATCAACATAATCTTTAGCAAAGTTGGCAAATTCGACAAAATGAGGCGTTGCATTGTGAAAATCAATCGCCTGCTGCGAAGCCCATGTTTCGATCACAATAAAGATATTGGGGTTATCAATACTTTGATTAAGTTCATAGCGCACACAACCTGTTTCGGCCCTGCTACCTGTGACTAATCGTTTCAATATCGATTGAAATGCATCATAAAATTCTGGTTTAACGGCGATTGTGGCAACGATATTTAATTGGCTCATGTTAACTGCCCTATATTTCAGAATAATTGATTAGCACAGTATACGCTTGGTATCACGAATAATCTCATTTTTGTGACGTTCAATTATTATGATTAAATAATAAGTTATCATTTAATTTTTTATTTTATGGGTAATTTGTATTTATTGAACGCTTTTTTTTTGCAGTAGAAAATCTAAAAAATAATACTTTAACCATTTCATTTATTTATATATTTTATCAATTATAGTCCTTGCTATTAAAAATATTTTGGTTAGAATTTCTGCAATTTTTAATCGATAAGGTATAAGCGCAATGAACACTTGTAAATCAATAATCTTAACCAATAAAATTATTGATAAGACTTTTATCCTCCTTTTTGGGGGATTTTTTTTGCCTATTGCGCTCGATTTTATCCACTTTATTTAAAATGATTGCATTGTAGAGGCACATTATGATTGAACATAAAAACATGTTGTTAACCACAAGAGACCAAAGTTTAAAAGCCTATTTAATGAATAAAATTAAACAAAATGGCGGATGGGTTAATGCTCATATGCATGCCGATCGTGCTTTTACTATTTCGGTTGATAGTTTTGATGTCTATCAAAAACAGACCTTAATTGAAAAATGGGATACATTAGATAAAGTCAAAGCATCAATGAGCGAAGATGATTACTATCGCCATTTTAGTATGGCGGTTGAGCGGATGATTGAGCAAGGGGTGAGTGCAATGGGATCGTTTGTTGATATTGACCCTATCGCGCAAGAGCGAGCCATTAAAGGGGCGTTAAGAGCACGCGAAACCTATAAAAATGACATCACCATAAAATTAGTCAATCAAACACTTAAAGGCGTTATCGATAAAGAGGCTCGTTATTGGTTCGATAAAGGCGCTGATTTAGTTGATGTTATTGGCGGTTTACCACGTCGTGATGAGCGCGATCATGGTGAAGGGATGGGACTGAAACATCTTGATGTGCTAATGCAAACGGGTAAATCATTAGGCAAAATGGTGCACGTACATGTTGACCAGTTTAATTCTCAAGATGAGATCGAAACGGAACAACTTACCGATAAAACCCTTGAATATGGTATGCATGGTCGCGTTGTTGCCATTCATAGTATTTCGATCACAGCCCACAGTTTAGAATATCGCCAAAAACTCTATAAAAAAATGCAAGAAGCAAAAATGATGGTAATTGCCTGCCCATTTGCTTGGATCGATAGCCCACGCCGCGAAGAACAAGGCCCTACTCGTAACTCACTCACCCCAGTTGATGAACTTGCCACAGCAGGTATTCCTGTTGCAATCGGTACAGATAACGTCAGCGATTATATGTTGCCATTTTCAACTGGCAATATGTGGGAAGAACTTAAATTGTTAGTAACCGGATGTCGTTATACTGATTTAGATAATGTCGTTAATGTGGCAACCAAAAATGGACGAATGGTACTTGGGATTGAATAGTTAATCATCTATATTAAATAAAAACCCCACAAACAATAAATACTGTTGTTTGTGGAATTTTATTTTTGCTTTGCATATAAATACTATGCACACGGATGTGATTAGATTATCTTTTCTAAAAAATTCAATATAAACTTCAATTAGTTATAAATATGAAAGATCGCTAATAATATCCTCAAACCTTGATTTTAGTTCGGTTAATTGCTGTTCTTTTGCTGCTTGAAGCAAGCTATCTTTGCTTTGTAATGTTCCTTTACTGTGATTACGCAAATTTGATGGCACATTACCAGAATAGATATAATCATGTTTTGCTGATGTTTGAACTATGTCAAATTTTTTACTGTAACTATAGACGCCGTGAACCTCAATTTCAGTGGTCAAGGTTAATTTATTGCTATGCGTCACCGTTTTTAAATTAAATTGCTGATCTTTGTAGGTTTTAACTTGCTTTTTATTACCGTTTTCATCAGACACTTCAACAAATTTATCAAAGACTTTTTCGGTTTTGGTTTCATTGTTAACTGATTCCCCAAGATCAGAAAATTCAACGTTTGTCGTAATGCGAATTGTGACATCAGCTTGACTTGGATGATAAGTAACAAATTCTATAAAGTCTTTACTTAATAGATCTAATACAAAAGATTTTAATTCTGAAGAATTATAATAAACTTTAATTTTCCCTTTTTTGGCATAATTATCTGCTTGTGAATTTGCATCACGAAATGATCCGTATTGACGATAAGCAGAAGCAGCCGAAGCGTAATATCTAGCAATTTCACGAAATTGGTAACGATGTGTTGCAGTCTTTGCTAGTTGTTGAGCTTGCTCATAAGCATTTTCTGCTTGCTGAGTACAGTATTTTCTATCATTATCAATAGAACGTTTATCACTATCTTTGTACTTACCAAGCGGTTCATAGACCGCCGATGCATTATTAAAGGCATCGGCTGCGGCTTTGTAGTTACCTTGCTGTTCGAACATTTTTCCTTGATCATAATACTCTTTAGCCGCAAGTTGCCTATATTTTTTATTGGCATTTTTGTACAAGCTTTCAATATTTTTATAGTTGTATTGCTCAAGCCCTTTTCCATATAAATCGGCTCTTATTCTATAACTTTCGCTGTCGGTGCCAGTGATTGAATTGCCATAATTATAGTATTCTTTAGCTATATTTTGTTGTAATTGAGTCACGTCATATTTGTTATCAAAAAAACTGATTTCTTGACTATAAAAACGATCAGTTAATCGCATTTTCATAGCTAATAGATTTTCGTAGCATTTTATTCGTGTGGCATAATCAAAGTTATTGGCGTTTAAAAGGCTTGTTTCGTAATGTTGCATAACGCTATTGACGATATTTTGCAGTCGTTGTATATCTTGTTTTCCAAATTCAGCAGGACCTTTGTCCTCAATACTGTCACCCAATAGGTTGATACTTTCTAAATATTTTCCTTCTTTATAAGCATCTTCTGCTGTACGTGTATGGCAAGCAGTTAATAAAAACATAAAAAAAACAGCTATGATTATACGCATAATTTTCCTTTCAATTCATTTTCGTTTTGTGCTCGTTCATCTATTCATTAAGATAAAAACAGTTTTAATTGAGCTTAATTAATAAGCAGGTTGGTGAGTTTATTATAAATTTGCTCTAATTTATTAACTTTTTTTGCTAAAGCAGATCAACAGATTAATCATCTTTAAAACAAACTAACGCCATATCACAGACAAGCGATATGGCGCTGATATCATAAAGAAAAATCACTGTCATCTAATTGGCTAAACGCTTTATGGTCAAGCGTCCGACCATTTATATCCTGCTAAAAAAGCTCGATTGAAGTTAAACTAAGACAGCAAGCTAAATATTCGCTTTTTAGGTTAGATTTTTTGTAAAAAATATTCAGGATTCTATACCGTTTCGTAATTAATTGAGAATTTGTAGTAACTATGAGGTAAAACGCGTAATAAACAACGTATCAATCAAGCATTCAAAAAAACCGCTTGCCAACAAAAGTTTAAGCAATTTATTTACTTTTATAATAAGATTAAACCACATAAAGCGATTTTGGATAAAAACGCCTTATGAGTTTTTAACAAATTATTTTAATCTTGACGTGTAAACCACTCGGCATTTTCCTATCTATAAAGGTTATTTTCGGGTTGCTTTTTGACGAGTAGTTTTAGTCTGTTGATTAAATTTTACACGCTTAGGTCTTACTATTCGTTTGTCAGAGGATGAACTTGTTGTAAAGCTTTTGGCTTCTGGTGGTAAACCGACTAGTTCACGTAAGTAATTGACTGAGTCAATGCCCAGTTCCATCCAAGTTCCACGCGATAATCCTTTAGGTAAAGTGATATTGCCATAACGAATACGCAATAATCGGCTAACTTGCACCTCGATAGCTTCCCACATTCTGCGCACTTCGCGATTACGTCCTTCAGTTATCACAACATTAAACCATTGGTTAAGCCCATCTCCGCCTTGCGCTTTTATTGATTGAAATGAGGCTGGGCCATCTTCTAGTTGTATTCCTTTACGGAGCTGATTAATCTGCTGATCAGTCACATTACCAAATACACGCACAGCATATTCGCGCTCAATTTCGTGCCTTGGATGCATTAAGCGATTAGCTAATTCACCATCTGTTGTAAATAATAATAAACCCGATGTATTAATATCAAGTCTGCCAATATTTACCCAGCGAGCATTTTTTAATCTAGGCAAACGTTCAAAAACAGTGGCCCGACCTTGTGGATCATGGCGAGAGCAAATTTCGCCTTCCGGTTTGTAATAAGCGAGCACGCGACAAATTTCTTTTTCTTTGCTTCTAAGCTGAACCAAGTGCCCATTGATACGTATTTTAGGGTTTGCATTCACATCAACGCGATCACCTAAAGTGGCTATTTTACCATCCACACTGATTTTACCAGCTATAATCATGGCTTCAATTTCGCGGCGTGATCCATTACCTAAATTGGCTAAGACTTTTTGTAGTTTTTCAGTATTATCATGTGCCGAAGTCTTGCGAGTCGCATTTGGTGTACTTAACGCTTTCATTTTTTCATAAGATTGGCTTTCTTTAGCTTTAATACTAGTTAACTTTTTGCCTCGTTGTGGGAATGCAGATTTGCTATTTTTCATATTATCCTCGCTGTTACCTTCTCAGGTATCATTTTTCTCTTCACTTTATTGTCTGAATGTTGACAATAAAAAACGGTCATTTATTCGAATGGTTTAGTGTCTCCACTTCCTTGACGAATAATTTCTGGATAGTCATTCGTTAAATCAACCACGGTGGTGGGTTGCTCACCTATATAGCCTCCGTGCACAATCGCATCAAGTTGATGGCCGATTTTATCTTCTATTTCGTCGGGATCGGATTGCGCTTGATCATCATTAGGTAAAATTAACGTTGCGGTCATTAATGGTTGACCTAATAATTCAAGTAACGCTAAATCAATTTTATTATCTGGAATACGTAGCCCAATGGTTTTACGTTTTTCGTTCATTAATCGACGCGGTACATCTTTACTGGCTTGTAAAATAAACACATATTTACCCGGTGTATTATTTTTTAATAATCGAAAAGTCGTGTTATCAACAAAAGCATAGCAAGATAGCTCAGAAAGATCACGGCACATTAAAGTAAAGTTGTGATTTTTATCCAGCTGACGAATTTGGCAGATGCGATCAACGCCATGTTTGTTATCCAGTAAGCAACCTAAGGAATACCCAGAATCAGTCGGAAAAGCGATAACGCCACCGCCATTTAATATTTTAACAACTTGATCTAATAATCGCATTTGAGGATTATCTGGGTGAATATAAAAAGTTTGGCTCATAATTTTCTTCTATAATTAATCGTTAATCTCTTTTTCAATATTGAGATCAATGCCGTCAATCTTTTGATGAAACGCAAATATAAAACCATTTAATCCTAATTTAATTAGTATTGCCAATTATGCCAAATTGGCGTAACGCTACCTGGCAATGGCGTTGTTTTGCCTAAATCCAAATAATTAACTAAATCATGAAAATCTGAACCTTGCGATGCTAACATGTCAAATTCATTGGCTAATTTAGCTAATCGATGTAAATCATCTTGCGTTTGCCTGCTTTGCGAAACCTCAATGGCATCGCCACCACAAGCTTTAAATTCACTCAGTAATAATTTCAATTTTGTTAAAGTTAAATCATAACGACTTGGATGTGCAAGCACCGCTTGCCCTCCGGCCATGTGAATGGCATTAACCGCATCAGCAATGCGACACCATGTTGCAGGCACATAAGCATACCCTCCTTTACCTAGGTACTTTTTAAATGCGCGTTTGATGTCCTTAACATAGCCGTTAGCGACTAAAAATCTCGCAAAATGGGCGCGCGAAACAATGTCACCTTTCGCAAATTGTTGTGCTTGTTGATAAGCATTTTCGATACTAACCTTTGCCAATTTTTGGCTTATTGCTAACGCCCGATTAATTCGGCCTTGCTCTTGTGAGGATAACAGTGTCAATAATTGAGGATGCTCAATATCAATATTTAAACCCACAATATGGATTTCGTTATTCTTCCAAGTCGTAGATATTTCAACACCACAAACTAATTTAACAGGCAAATTTTCATTAGCAATTGTTTGTTGAGCTTCAGGTAAGCCTTTAACGGTATCATGATCGGTAATAGCCAAAATAGCAATTTGGTTATCCACCGCTCTTTTGACAAGATCGCTGGGCGTTAACACACCATCTGATGCTGTAGTATGAGAATGTAAATCAACAATCACTTTTTTCTCGAAAATTATTTTGAAACGTGTAATATACCACACAATTTGCATGACCACTAAAAGGTATATTATGAAAGATCAAATTATTCTTGCTCAGCAAGATACTAACGCTATTATTGAAGAACTGTTAGAAGATGGTAGCGATCCTCATGCGCTTTATATTATTGAACACCATGTTTCATCACAAAATTTTGATAAACTAGAAAAAGTAGCAGTAGAAGCTTATAAGTTAGGTTATGAAGCAACCGATCCCGATGAAGATGTCGATGATGCGGGCAACGTTGTTATCGCTTTTGATATCGTTACTGAAAGTCCGCTCAAAGCTGAATTAATCAATGCGCAAATTGCCGAAATCATCAACCTTACTGCCCAATTTGGCGTCAATTATGATGGTTGGGGCACTTATTTTGAAGATGGAAGTGATGACGATTTTGATGATAATGAACTCATGGAAACACTTCATTAAGTTTATCAATATACTTTGCTCTTCTTATTCTTATCCGTTAAATAACGGATAAGAATATTTGAATTAACTTAATCTATTTCAATTCTTCTATACGACTCGTTCTTTTGTGATTGGGCGATACGCTACGAACAGAGACTGTTTCGCCTTTTCTAATGCCTACTGGTTCAGTGTAGCGATACCAATTTTTACCTTGATTGGTTGAATATTCAATGGTTAAACCAGGAAACACAATATTTGCTACTAATTGACCGTTTTCAATTTTAGCACCTGGAACAGGCAAGCGATAATCTATACTAGCTAAATCCAGTTTTTGCAGTTCACGCTGCCCCACTAAATTTGCGAATCGAATCCAATCATTAAGTAATTGTTGTTGATCAACATAATGCGTTGTTCCTTGAGCAAATTCACGATCTTTTTGGTAGTCAATTTCCCAATCGGCCTGATGCCAAGCTCTTTCAGCGACGGCCAACAAACGAGGGAATGTCATGTATTCCATTTTTTTATCTGTCCGAATATCTTCAGTCCAAATCTGAGCAGATATGCCATACGCGCCAGACCAATTCATTGTCCCTTTAGCCGTAAATGGATTACCATCGCGATCAACAGAAGTTTCTGCATTTTGTGGCAAATTATTTGGTGCGAAACTAAATATTTTTCGTTCATCATTAAAACGGGTAGCCCAATAATAACCACTCTCTTTTGGATTGACTTCATATGGCATATCTAAATAAACATAATCAGGATTAGAAATGATCACTTGATAACCTTTATTGCTCCATTCATTTACAGAGTCAAAACCGCCCCAATATAATGTGTCCCAAAAGTTAACTGTCACTTTATCAACCGCAAAAGATTTTGCATTATCAGCATATTTCATGCCATCTTGCCATGCTTGCATATGGTTAATGCCATGAGATTTTATTATCGTACTAACTTGTTGTGCAAAATAACTCGGTAAATGTTCAATATCTTTTACCTTTCCTTTTGACACAAAGGTTTGGCAGGCTTGAGATTTTGCCCATGGATGATCTTCTATGCTTTGATCTATCGTTCCTTTAGCATCAGTTTTATCTTTTGCTTGTAGATCTTGATAACCTGCGCCTAAACGAATATTTTTAGCCTCATCACCACCAAAATGCCAAGTGTGAAGTGGTTGGCCAGCTTCAATATGCATTTTAGTTATTTCATCTATGATTTTATTGACAAAACGTTTAGATGAATCAAGGCAAGGATTTAAATAACTTAAACGATTATAAAATTGTACTGTTGTGGTATTAGAAGTATCGGTTGGATCAACTAGTCGAAACTCATTAGCTTGCGCCTCTTTTCCTTCTGCCATTAAACGTTTATAACGTGCTTCCATTGATACAATTGCTGCTCTGGCATGAGCGGGCATATCAATTTCAGGAATAACCTCGATAAAGCGTGCTTTGGCATATTTGACAATATCAATATAGTCTTGACGACTTAAAAATCCCGATCCTGTCGTATTACTTTCGGGACCCGAACCTAATTGCGGTAATAAACAACTTTGCTCAGTAAGATCATGGCAACGTTTGCTGCCAATATCGGTGAGTTCAGGTAGGTCTGGAATTTCAATTCGCCATCCTTCGTCATCACTGAGGTGAAAATGAAACTTATTTAGTTTATATTTTGCCATTTGGTCCAATAAGCGCATTATGGATGCTTTAGATTTAAAATTACGACCAATATCGAGCATAATACCGCGATAAGCAAAACGTGGGGAATCAAATACATTTAGTGTTGGGATTGTTTTAAGTTCGTTTACGGGAATCAATGATAAAATGGATTGTACAGCATAAAAAATACCGCTTTCGTCGTAAGCTACTATTAAAGCCTCATCTTTTTTAATATCTAATTGATACCCCCCCAATTGCCCTTGTTTAAATTGTTCAGGAGCAATTGTCGCTTTTATTTTATAACCATTTTGAGTAACGGGAATACCTAACGCGTTAAACGCCGTGTTTAAAATTGTTAAGCTTTCTTGATTTAAGTCATTAAGTATTAGATTCACTCCTTGCTGGCCAATTGTTATATCTTCTTTTCCTAATGTCATTTTTGCAGGTGTTGGCAAAATTTGCCCGCGGAGTGATTCAGCCGATAATTTCTTAATATCCGAATTATATTGGAAACGAGTATTCGGCGTCATTAATGTATTGTGATCATCGGCGGTTCTTTTCCAGTTTTGTTGAATTGGTGCAACAAAAGCCGATAAATTGTCAGTCCCCGTGTTAGTATTAGCAATGATCTTTGGTTTAGCATGACTTGATGTGATATACCAACGAGGCATTAAATCACTTTCACTTACCATCCAATATTCACCAATTATGGGAATATTGATGGTTGAATGAGCGGGAATCGAGGTGAATTTTTCTGTTGGTTCGATTTTATGAAGATCGCCAGTAATATGGGTTATTTTGAACTGTTCATTATTTACCGCTAAAATCATACGGATATTATTAAAATAAATAGCCCAATCCTTATCCTTGATTGCCGGACCATTATTCTTTAGCGAAATGAGCACTTTGTTACAAGCAGCCCAATCAGCACCTAAAGCTGAACAATTTACACCATGAGCCCCCGCTTGATTGTCTATTACCTCATATTTAACATTGAGTTGTGAACTCATTGAGTCAACAATTTGTTGCGAAGCAAAAACAGATTGGGTTGCTCCCATACTTAACAAAGAAGCAATTGAAGTGGCTAATATTGCTGTTTTTATCTTTTTCATCATTTTTACCTATTTTTGTTGAGCACTAAAAACAGTGAATGGAATTGTGACAATAAATTTGATATCTCGCTCATCTTGAAAGATATTCCCATATCCACCGCCCCAGCTTGGTATACTATTTGAGTGATTGTTATATTTGGTATAGTGCAATTGGAAAGCCGTATCTTTTGCCCAACTTTCTTGCACGGTATACCCTAAATCAAAGTTATATGCTGATTCAATCAAACGTTGTTTTTGATTGAATTGTCGATTAGTGCTTGGTTTTGCGTTCCATCCATAAGCATAAGAAGCACCGGTTTTCCAGCCTGCTAAAGAGTAAGATAGATTACTTAAATCATAAGTCACTTCAGCAAACACGGCTTTTTCGCCATTGGCATTAAAGTCTGAACGCGAATTCCACCAAACATCTAAACGACCATTTGATGAAGCATAATCAGGTGTCATTCGTTGCAAAAAGAATCCCTGCTCTCCATTAGCTTTAACCGCAACACCTTCAAGTCGCAGACCAATTGGACCAACTTGATAACCTAATGTTGCCGCTTGCAACCATGCTAAGCCATCGTAAACATCTTTGCCTTGATGGGATTGATCTTTGGCACCATAAAATTGGTAACTCATGGTCAGCGGGCTATCAAACACTTCTGTTCTATAAGATACTTTGCCAAAAAATTGGTCCATATAATTGTGCGCTTGGCCAAATGCACTTTCTAATACTAAATTATTTTTGAAGTCATACTTCAAGCCAGCAGAATGTAAATAATCAATTTTTTTACCCGCGCCCCATTGTTTGAATTCATAGAGCCTTTTATACCATGGCGCTTTATATTTATCTGTCCACATGTATGACATCGATAATGCACCAGCTGTATCAAAATCAAGGGTAGAACCCAATTCAAACCCACGATAAGTACCCGGTAATAAACTCCAATGAGGTGCCAGTAACGTTTGTCCAGAAGGTTGAATATAACCTGCTTTCAGCCAAAATAATTCATCAATCTTAAAATTCGCTTGTGCTTTATAAAAACTAAGCCCACTGACATCTTTCTTCCAATCTTCATCCCAACGCGTGTTTGCACCACTAAACCCAATCTCATTTGGATGACCATTGCCACCATTACTCACCTCCCATGCGCCATAACCGCCTAGCTCGATAGCAAATCTATTGGCAATATATCCAGAACGAAAATCCAAATTACTATTAAAGGTTGATTGCCTAATATTGCTTTTATATTTATCCGTTTCGATATCTTTACGATCACGATCACGATTCCAAAAAAAGACATTACCTGTTAATGAAGCATCATCTACAAAATTGTTTTCATAGATAGCATAAACAGGCGTTACACTCACTAACACAGAGACAGAACAAATCAGTTTAGTTAAAAGATTAGCTGGTCGAGGGATTATTTGTGCATTATAGGTATTCATCTTTATTTCCCTAAAATTATTCTATTTAATTAATAAATAAATTTTTCAAGATCTAACTTACATGAGTAAGTCAAAGTACAAATTAATATTTACCTTAAAATTTGAAAGACACATTATTTTTTTAAGCCTATTTAACACTAATGTAGTTCGATAAAAAGTTCATAAATTGCAAAATAGGCTGTAATATGTAGTTTTATAATGCATAAACATATTTTATCTAGCAAATTAAACTATCTAAAATCGTGATCAAAGTCACCAAAACAATCATTTTTTAAGCGAATTTTAAGATAAAATCACACCTTTTTTTACTAAAAAAAATAATAGATTAGTTTTAAGACAATCGTGAGTATTGTTATTAATATTTAAGATATAAAAACAAGAATAGATTTCAATGTGAAAAAACAGGGAAGAAAAGTAAATAATGCGGTTAAAAAATGCAGTAAAAAAAGAAATCACTCAAATTTCTCTTTTTATTAACTATAAATAAGAATGTGTCATCCACAATGAATTACACATTCTTTCAAATTATAGAAAATATATCAATTTTTAATTTTCAGTATCAATTTCTTCAAAACCTTTTACTAGCTCATCAATGGCTTTCATCTGTTTTAAGAAAGGTTCTAGTTTTGCTAGTGGTAATGCTGATGGGCCATCACATTTTGCATGGATTGGATCGGGATGCGATTCTAAGAAGAGACCTGCAATACCAACAGCCATACCTGAACGCGCAAGCTCAGTCACTTGACCACGACGCCCGCCAGATGCTGCGCCCATTGGATCACGACATTGCAGAGCATGAGTAACATCAAAAATAACGGGCGAACCTTTGCTGGCTTTTTTCATAATGTTAAAACCAAGCATATCCACTACTAAATTGTCATAACCAAAACAACTACCGCGATCACAAAGGATGATTTGATTATTGCCTGCCTCTTCAAATTTTTCAACAATATTGCCCATTTGCCCAGGACTGACAAATTGCGGTTTCTTGACATTAATTACCGCACCTGTCTTAGCCATTGCAACAACGAGATCAGTTTGTCTTGCTAAAAAGGCTGGTAATTGAATCACATCAACCACATCGGCAACAGGTTGACATTGCGCTTCGGTATGGACATCGGTAATAATTTTAATGCCAAACTGTTGTTTAAGCTCTTGGAAGATTTTAAGCCCTTCTTCTAAGCCTGGTCCACGATAAGAATGGATTGATGAGCGATTCGCTTTATCGAAAGACGCTTTAAAAATATAAGGGATATTCAGTTTATTAGTGACGGTAACATAATGTTCACAAATTCTCATTGCCAAATCGCGAGATTCAAGTACATTCATACCACCAAATAGTACAAAAGGTAGATCATTGGCGACAGTAATATCACCAACATTTACTTTTTTTTGCTGCATCATAAAATTTTCCTAATTAAGGTTTAAACCAGCGACCTAGTGTAACTCTATCATTACCGCTATAGTCGGTGAAGGTTTCTACTAATTGAAATCCGTGTTGTTTAAAAATGGTTTGCACTGCCTCGCCTTGTTTCCAACCATGTTCTATCAGTAACCAACCATATTGATTTAAATGCTTAGTTGCACCTTGTACAATGAGTTTAATATCAGCTAAACCTTCATCTTCTGAAACTAGTGCGCTTCTTGGTTCATAACGCACATCACCTTGTGATAAGTGAAAGTCTGTTGGTTCGATATAAGGCGGATTACTGACAATCATCGAAAATTTTCTGTTTTTAATTGGTTTATACCAGTCACCTTGTAAAAAATAGACATTGTTTACTCCAATGTGGGCTGCATTTTGTTGAGCTAAAATTAGCGCATCTTTATTTTTTTCAATTGCGGTAAATAAACAGTCTTGACGCTCAGTTGCCATGGCAATAACTATTGCACCAGTACCGGTACCAAGATCCAACACTTCGCATGGCACTTTAGGCAGATACTCTAAACCCAATTCGACTAATTTTTCGGTATCGGGTCTCGGTATTAACGTGGCATTAGAAACATTAAACTTCAAAGACCAAAACTCTTTTTCGCCAGTAATATAAGCGATAGGTTCACCGTTTTGCCTGCGTTTTAAGCATTCAGATAGAGCTATCAATTCATCATCAGTAAGTGGTGTTTCACTAAACGCCATTAAAAATGTTCGTGTTTTTTGCGTCACAAAACTCAGCAAAATTTCAGCATCTCGTTTTGGGCTTTCACTATCTGTTAAGGTTTGAGATGCACACTTAAGCCATTCTAAGTAAGTCATTCATCTTGTTCCGATAAAGCGGCTAGTTGATCTGCTTGATATTCTTGTACAATAGGATCGATTAGCATCTCTAATTTCCCTTCCATCACTTCGTCTAAACGATAAAGCGTTAGGTTAATTCGATGATCGGTAACTCGACCTTGTGGATAGTTATAGGTTCTAATTCTATCTGAACGATCACCAGAACCTAATAGATTTCGACGTGTTGAAGCCTCTTCTTGTTGGCGCTTACGTAGTTCCGCATCTTGAATTCGTGCGGCTAAAACTGACATCGCCTTAGCTCTGTTTTTATGTTGTGAGCGCTCATCTTGGCACTCAACCACAATACCAGTCGGTAGATGGGTAATACGAATGGCCGAATCAGTCGTATTAACATGTTGACCACCAGCACCAGATGAACGATAAGTATCAATTTTTAAATCAGCTGGGTTAATTTCGGGCATTTCAGCTTCAGGCACTTCGGGCAAAACAGCGACGGTACAAGCAGATGTATGAATACGACCTTGCGACTCCGTTTCTGGCACACGTTGAACACGATGTCCTCCCGATTCAAACTTCAAATGACCATAAACACCATCACCACTTACTAACATAATAACTTCTTTATAGCCACCATGCTCACCATCATTTGCGCTCATAATTTCAACGCGCCAATTGCGAGATTCAGCATAGCGTGTATACATTCGGGCTAAGTCACCAGCAAAAATAGCGGCTTCATCGCCACCCGTTCCCGCTCTCACTTCCACAAAGCAGTTGTAATCGTCATTTGGATCTTTCGGTAGTAATAGCACTTGTAGTTGCTTTTCTTGCTCTTCAATTCGGCTTAATGCTTCGTTTAGTTCCTCTTGTGCCATTTCGCTCATTTCAGGATCGGATAGCATCATTTTAGCTGTCTCAATATCCTCTTGTGTTTGCTTCCAATCAGAAAAACACTTAACCACTCCCGTTAACTGTGAATATTCTTTAGAAAGTGTGCGAAAGCGATTTTGATCGGCGATAACCGAAGCATCAGACAATAATGCTTGAACTTCTTCATAACGCTCTTGTAGCGTTTCTAACTTACTGATAATTGAAGATTTCATAAAAGTATCTTTTAAATGATAGAAATTAATTAAATTTGTGGGGCATTATATACTTAATTGCTTTTAAAATATAGTTTCGGATTATCCTTACAATGTCAAAGGAAATTCGTCAAAAAAAGAGTATTTTTAATTCAAGATAAATCAATATGCTAAAAATGTTACTCGTGTCACAAAAATACATTTTTAGTGTTTAAAAAAATCTACCCACCATATAACATCACCAAATAAAAACGATATCACTAATAAATACTTTTGATTTACATAGTAAATATCAATAAATATCCAATTAATTGTTATTGCATACATAACAATTAATCATGATATAGTTAAAATATTTAAGGAGTTATTTTATGAAGAAAGTGTTTATACTCAGTTTAATTGGATTAAGTTCAATGGCTAACGCCGCAATTCAATGGGATACACAGCAAGGGCAGCTAAAACTATATGGTGATATTGAATTCAATGTTGATGCAGCCAGCAGTAAACAACAACTTAGCTCATTAAAAGCAACAGCAGATAAAAAAAATACCCCTGCTGATAAAGATCGCTGGGATATTAATGGTCGAATATTGATTGGGTTAGATGGCTATCGCGAAATCAATAATAAGAATTTTGCGGGATTTGTAGTGCAACCCTTGGCTGATTTAAGTGGCGATATGAATCTGGATGATGCTGCGTTCTATTTTGGACAAAAACAAGATTGGAGTGTTAAGCTAGGACGCTATGAAGCTTATGACATGTTCCCGCTAGGACAAGATACATTTATTGAATATTCAGGCAATACCGCTAATGATCTTTATGAAGATGGCTTTGGTTACATCTACATGATGAAAGAAGGTCGAGGACGCAGTAAAAATGGAGGCAGTATTCAATTTAATAAACTTTTTTTTGATAATTTTAATTTTGAATTAAATACTTTGATTAATAATGGCGAAACAATGTTTAATAAATCAACCTATCATGGTTATAACATTGAGAAAAAGAAAAATGTAGTCTATATTCGCCCTGTTTTATTCTGGAAAAATGATAGTTTTTCTACAGCAATTGCAGCTGAAACTAATGTTGTGAAAAACGCTTATGGTTATTACGATAATAATAAAAAGTTCCGAGATCAATCTCAAAGGACAGGTTATGGTGCAACATTCTCTTGGAATAGTGAAAGAGATTGGGAGGTAACCAATAAAGGATTAAAAATAAATACTAGCTTTGCCTATATGAATGCTAAAGACGAAGATGATATGACTATTGGTACTGATATTATCTGGGAAAAAATCGGTTTAGGTTACTATTATGCTAATAATAATATTAAAAAATTTAACCCAGAAAATCGTCTCAAAAACGGGCATATTATCGGTAAAGGCAAATATAAAATTCACACTGTTAATGCTTCCTACTTAATTGATAATGTATTGGATATGGATAATTTTAATATTTATTTAGGCGCTTATTGGTCACTTTTAGATAGAAGTAAATCACATGGGGATAGTACCGATGAGCGTTATGGTGCCCGCGTCAGATTCAAATATTTTTACTAAACAAAATTAAACTTTAACTCTAATTAATAACTGTTAGCGCCAAATTAAACTAACCCTATATAGCTTTGAACAAAACTATTGATATCAGCACAAATATATTAGCTAAATGCCACCTAGATTTAGTTAAAGAATGTATAGAGATAATATTTATAATTAAGCGTTATCATCTTAATATAAATAATGCTGTTTAAATAATTTTGGTTGGATTTGTGAGGAGAAGATTGTTATTGTACGTGATTCTATTCCTCTTCAATTACCAAAATAAACAATTTATAGAGAGTAAGAACTGTATAATATTTTGGTGAGGGTCTGTCATTTATGGAAACAATCATGCTAAATAACTTACTTCCTTCTCCCTGCAATTTCATTAAGATTAGCGCTTAGTAGTTTAATCGTGTCTTTATTTTTTTACTGAAACACAGTATTTTCTGAAAAATTTTTACAAAATAAATTATTTTAAGACAAATAAAAATGCCGTTAGTTTGAGCTAACGGCATTTTACTAAGTAAATAAATGACTTATTAACTATTTCTTCTTCGCTTTGGCATTAGGTAAATCGGTGACTGAGCCTTCATAAATTTCAGAAGCTAAGCCGATCGATTCATGCAATGTTGGGTGAGCATGGATAGTTAATGCAATATCTTCGGCATCACAGCCCATTTCAACAGCTAAGGTGATTTCACCTAGTAATTCACCGCCATTCACGCCAACAACCGCACCACCTAGCAAGCGATTATCTGCTTTATTAAAGATGAGTTTTGTCATCCCTTCTGAACAATCCGAAGCAATAGCGCGCCCTGAAGCAGCCCATGGGAAGATTGATACTTCATAATCAATGCCTTTTTCTTTCGCTTCTTTTTCAGTTAAGCCCACCCACGCCACTTCAGGTTCAGTATAGGCAATAGAAGGAATGGTTTTTGGATCGAAGAAGTGTTTTTTACCAGCAATCACTTCTGCTGCCACATGCCCTTCGTGTACACCTTTATGCGCAAGCATTGGCTGACCCACAATATCACCAATGGCATAAATGTGTGGTACGTTAGTGCGCATCTGTTTATCCACTTCGATAAATCCACGATCAGTAACGTTAACACCTGCTTTTTCTGCACTAATTAACTTACCATTTGGCGTACGACCAATCGCCACTAATACCGCATCATAAGTATGGGTTTCGGTGGAGCCGTCTTTCTTTTCCATGGTGACGTAAATTGCATCATGTTTGGCTTCAACGGTGGTCACTTTGGTTTCTAATCGTAAAGTGAATTTCTTTTGGATCTGCTTAGTAAAGACTTTGATCACATCTTTATCAGCAGCAGGGATCACTTGGTCAAACATTTCAACCACATCGACTTCTGAACCTAACGCATGGTATACAGTCCCCATTTCAAGACCAATAATTCCGCCACCCATTAATAATAATTTTTTAGGAATGGTAGTTAGCGCTAAGGCATCTGTTGAATCCCAAATACGCGGATCATCATGTGGAATAAAAGGTAACTTAATTGGACGAGAACCCGCTGCAATAATCGCATTATCAAAGGTAATTTTAGTGATCCCTTTTGAAGAAGTCACCTCCATAGTATGGCTACCAGTAAACTGAGCTTCACCTTGAATCACATTGACTTTGCGCATTTTTGCCATGCCAGCAAGTCCGTTAGTCAGCTGACTAATGACTTTTTCTTTCCAGCCACGCACTTTGTCTAATTCAAGTCTCGGGGTACCAAAATGGATACCATGTTCAGTTAATGATTTTGCTTCATCCATTACTTTAGCAACATGAAGTAATGCTTTTGATGGAATACAGCCTACATTTAAACAGACACCACCCAGTGTTGAATAACGTTCAACAAGGGTAACATCTAGTCCAAGGTCGGCTGCGCGGAACGCAGCGGAATAACCCGCTGGTCCTGCTCCTAAAACCACAACTTGTGTTTTAACATCTTGACTCATAATTTGATCTCCTTAATTACATCACTAAACGACGTAAGTCGGATAAGACGTTAACAATATGGCTTAAGAAGCGCGCACCATCCGCACCATCAATAACACGATGATCGAATGATAATGATAAAGGCAACATTAAGCGTGGTGTAAACTCTTTGCCATTCCATACTGGTTTCATGCTAGAACGAGATACGCCTAAAATGCCCACTTCTGGCGCATTGACAATTGGTGTAAACGAGGTTGTACCAATACCACCAAGGCTAGAAATAGTGAAACATCCACCTTGCATATCGCTACCAGTCAATTTACCTTCACGCGCTTTTTTAGAAATTGCCGCAAGTTCTCGAGAAAGCTCAACAATGCCTTTTTTATCAACATCTTTAAACACTGGCACAACAAGACCGTTTGGTGTATCAACAGCTACACCAATATTAATGTATTTTTTGATAATTAGCGTTTGAGCATCTTCAGATAATGAGCTATTAAAGCGTGGATACGCGGTTAATGCGCTAGCTACCGCCTTCATGATAAACACTAAAGGTGTGATCTTAAGGTCAAGCTTCTTCTTATCAGCTTCTGCATTTTGTTGCTTACGGAATGCCTCTAAATCAGTAATATCGGTTTCATCAAACTCAGTCACATGTGGAATCATGACCCAGTTACGGTGTAAATTTGCACCTGATACTTTTTGGATTTTAGTTAATGGTAGGCTTTCAACTTCACCAAATTTACTAAAATCAACTTTCGGCCATGGTAATAAACCAGGTAATGCACCACCAGCAGCGCCACTCTCAACTTGTTTAACTGCGTTTTTAACGTAGGCTTGAATGTCTTCACGCAAAATACGGTTTTTAGGACCTGTCGCGGTGACTTTAGCGAGATTTACGCCAAATTCACGCGCTAAACGGCGTACTGATGGTGTTGCGTGCGCATAAGCATCATTTTCAACAAAGTCATTGCCTGATGATACAGGCGCTGATTGTGCGGTAACAGGCGATGATGTTGGCACTGGTGCGGCTTTTTCAGCAACAGGTGCTGGAGCGACCGGCGCTGTTTGTGTAGCTGGCGCTGCACTAGTTGTGGTTTCAAATTCCATAATTTTGGAACCTGTTTTCACCTTATCGCCCACTTTCACTGTGATACTTTTAACGGTGCCGGCAATGGTTGCGGGTACTTCCATTGAAGCTTTATCACCTTCAACGGTAATTAACGAATCATCAACAGATATAGTATCGCCAACTTTTACTAAAATTTCGGTCACTTCAACTTCATCGCCACCGATATCAGGCACATTGACATCAACAGTTTGGCTCGCTGCAGCAGCAGTTGGTGTCACTTCAACTTTTGGTGCTTCTTGTGCTGAAGCCGCAGGCTCAGCACCACCCTGCTCATCAAAGACCATAATGTCCACACCTGTTTGGACTTTATCGCCAATTTTTACCGAAATAGATTTAACGATACCGGCTTGTGGTGCTGGAATTTCCATTGATGCTTTATCACCTTCGACAGTCATAATTGACTGATCAGCTTCAACTTTGTCACCAACATTAACTAGAATTTCGGTCACTTCGACTTCATCACCGCCAATATCTGGTAATTTAATTTGAATACTCATTATAACAACCTCTTATGCAATTCGTGGATTAAGTTTGTCAGCATTGATTTCGAATTTTTTAATCGCTTCTTCAACAACGCTAACTTCGATATCACCACGTTTAGCAAGTTCACCCAATGCTGCAACAACAACATAAGATGCATCAACTTCAAAGTGATGGCGTAAATTTTCACGGCTATCACTGCGACCAAAGCCGTCAGTACCAAGCACTCGATAACTTTCAGCAGGTACAAATCCACGAATTTGCTCAGCAAAAATTTTCATATAATCAGTTGAAACTACTGCTGGATTGTTATTCATAATTTGTGCAACATAAGGCACTTTTGGTGTTTCACTTGGATGTAGCATATTGTATCGTTCACAATCTTGTCCATCACGAGCAAGTTCAGTAAATGATGTTACACTATAAACTTCGGAACTAATACCATAGTTTTTAGCTAAGATGTCAGCCGCATCACGTACATGACGTAAAATCGAACCAGAACCTAATAACTGAACAGTCGGTTTACCTTTTTGACCTTCAACAGTATCAAGTTTATAAATACCACGACGAATGCCTTCTTCTGCACCTTCTGGCATTGCAGGCTGTGCATAGTTTTCATTGAGTGTTGTAATATAGTAGTAAACGTTTTCTTGTTCGCCATACATACGACGTAAACCATCTTGCATAATAACCGCAACTTCATAAGCATAAGCAGGATCATATGAGATACAGTTAGGTATGGTTAATGATTGAATGTGGCTGTGACCATCTTGATGTTGTAAGCCTTCACCATTTAATGTTGTACGACCTGATGTACCACCGATCATAAATCCGCGTGCTTGTTGATCGCCAGCTGCCCACATTAAATCGCCAATACGTTGGAAACCAAACATAGAATAATAAATGTAGAATGGAATCATTGGGAAATCATTGGTGCTATATGATGTCGCAGCAGCTAACCATGAAGCCGTTGCACCACATTCATTAATCCCTTCTTGTAAAATTTGACCTTTTTCGTCTTCACGATAATAAGCAACTTGCTCTTTATCTTGTGGTGTATATTGTTGCCCATGTGGATTATAAATCCCAATTTGACGGAATAAGCCTTCCATACCAAAAGTACGCGCTTCATCAGCCAAAATAGGTACTAAGCGTGGTGCTAATTCTTTATCCTTAAGCATGATGTTAAGTGCACGGACAAACGCAATTGTGGTTGAAATTTCTTTTGATTGTGCTTCAAGTAATGACGAAAATTCGCTTAATGATGGAATAGAGATCGTACCAGAGAATTTGGTTAATCTTGATGGAACATAGCCATGTAATGCATTACGACGTTCATGAATATATTTGTATTCTGGCGTGTGTTCCTCAAATTTGATATAAGGTAATTTTTCAAGTGCTTCATCTGTTACAGGAATATTGAAGAAATCACGAACATGACGCACACCATCCATATTCATTTTTTTCACTTGGTGAGCAATATTTTTTGCTTCGGCTGCTGCCCCCATACCATAACCTTTAATGGTATGAGCAAGAATAACAGTTGGGCGATCTTTAGTTTCTTTGGCTCGTTGGAATGCAGCAAACATTTTAGCTGGATCTTGACCACCACGGTTTAATCTAAAGATTTCTTCATCAGACATATCTTTAACGAGTTCTGCAGTTTCAGGATATTTACCAAAGAAATGCTCGCGAACATAAGCACCGTCTTTTGATTTTAATGTTTGATAATCGCCATCAAGCGTTTCGTTCATTAGACGAATTAATTTACCTGATTTATCTTTTTGTAGTAATTTATCCCAACGATCACCCCACAGAACTTTAATGACATTCCAACCTGCACCAGCAAATACGCCTTCAAGCTCATTAATAATTTTACCATTACCGGTTACTGGACCATCTAATCGTTGTAAGTTACAGTTGATAACAAATACCAAATTATCTAACTTTTCACGCGTTGCAAGGGTGATTGCACCTTTTGATTCTGGTTCATCCATCTCACCATCGCCTAAGAAAGCATAGACAGTTTGTTCAGAAGTATCTTTTAGACCACGATTTTCTAAATATTTTAAAAAACGAGCTTGATAAATAGCACTAATAGGACCAAGCCCCATTGATACTGTTGGGAATTGCCAAAATTCAGGGAGTAATTTAGGATGAGGATAAGAAGGTAGTCCTTTTCCATGTACTTCTTGACGAAAATTATCAAGTTGCTCTTCGGTTAAACGACCTTCAATAAATGCTCGTGAATAAACGCCCGGTGAAATATGTCCTTGGAAATAAATTAAGTCACCACCATCTTTTTCGTTGCGTGCACGGAAAAAATGATTAAAGCAAACTTCATAAAATGTAGCAGCAGACTGAAACGATGCCATATGACCGCCAAGTTCCAGATCTTTTTTTGAAGCCCTTAGCACCATCATAATTGCATTCCAACGAACAATTGAACGAATGCGTCTTTCTATTTCCCAATCGCCAGGATAAGCAGGTTGTTCTTCTACTGGAATTGTATTGACATAATTACTTGTTGAAGAACCAAAAAGTAGTGGAACACCACCATCTCTTGCTTTATTGACTATTTGTTCAATAATATATTGTGCACGTTCGATACCTTCTTCACGAATAATTGAATCAAGACTTTTGAGCCAATCTTGTGTTTCAACGGGATCGATATCATTCACTTGCATGTCCGACATATAAAAACCTCTTTTTTGTTAAAAAAAATGCAGTATTTGCTATCCTTAGCTATAAATAACTATATAAATTACAATCCTGCATTATGGAGTTTCATTTGCATCAGTCTGCCATTTTCATAAAAAAAGTAAAGCAAACCAAAGCTTAGAAAAGAATGTTAATTCCTATCAAATTAATCAACTATTTCAATGGTAACATTTAAAACAATGTTAGTTGTTTGATAAAAACCAAATTTTACTAATGAATAAATACAAAAAAATAGCTATAATGTCTATACCGAAATCATCTACAAGTTGTCAAATTGTAGTAAAATCTGATATATATTTATAAATTTTTTGTTAATACCAATGACAATAAGCAATATCATGAACATTAATGATGTTATCATCAAAGACCTACACGTTGTTCCCTATATGCAAACTTATCAAGATATGCATGAGTTTACCCAAAATCGTAATGAACAAACACCTGATGAAATTTGGTTAGTAGAACATCACCCCGTCTTTACCCAAGGTAAAGTGGGTAAAGCTGAACATTTATTAAATCATACGAATATTCCTGTTATTCAAACTGATCGCGGCGGTCAAATTACTTATCATGCTCCCGGCCAACAAATCATGTATATCCTAATTGATTTAAGAAGACGCAATATTGGCATTCGTGATATGGTGAGTTTTTTAGAAAATTGTGTCATTCAAACTTTAGCATACTATGGTATTATAGCCTACACAAAAGCAGAGGCTCCAGGTGTATATATTAATCATAAAAAAATATGTTCGCTTGGTTTGCATATAAACCGAGGCTGCACACTACATGGACTGGCATTAAATATTGATATGGATCTTACCCCTTTCAATAACATTAATCCTTGTGGTTACGCTGGATTACAAATGACACAATTAAAAGACTATGTTTTAAACATTGACCGCAACGAAATAAAACAACTATTAACCGATAACTTTATTAATCATCTATCAAAGTATTAAGATACCAATTATGCCAAATAATGAAACAATAATCAGAAGCTCAAAATATCGTGATGCTGACAAAACACGCTTAATCCCAACAATCACATTAGAAGATGTAGCACCACTAAAAAAGCCCGAATGGATGCGAATTAAATTATCTGCTCACTCTGATAATATTGCACATATCAAAAATACCATGCGTAAACATGGATTGCATTCAGTTTGTGAAGAAGCCTCTTGTCCTAATTTAGCTGAATGCTTTAACCATGGTACAGCCACTTTTATGATTTTAGGCGATATTTGTACTCGCCGTTGCCCATTTTGCGATGTTGCACATGGTAGACCATTACCACCAGATCGTGAAGAACCCATAAAACTAGCTAAAACAATTCAAGAGATGAAGTTGCGCTATGTTGTTATTACTTCAGTGGATAGGGACGATTTAAAAGATGGCGGTGCAAGTCATTTTGCCTCTTGTACTCAAGAAATCCGGACATTAAATCCAAATATAAAAATTGAAACACTAACTCCTGACTTTCGTGGCTGTATTGATGAAGCAATTGATGTGTTAAGTGATAATCCTCCCGACGTATTTAATCATAACTTAGAAAACATTCCTCGTTTATATAAACAAATCCGCCCTGGTGCTAACTATGAAGGATCACTCAAATTACTAGCAGCGTTTAAAGAACGACATCCTGAAATTCCAACAAAGTCGGGCTTGATGGTTGGACTAGGTGAAACAAACGAGGAATTAATTAAAGTATTAAAAGATTTACGAAGTAATGGTGTCACTATGTTAACGCTGGGGCAATATTTGCAACCTAGTAAATATCACTTACCAGTTGAACGTTATGTTTCACCACAAGAATTTGAAGAATTGAAGCAAACAGCATTAAATATGGGATTTACTCATGCTGCTTGTGGACCATTTGTGCGTTCATCTTATCATGCTGATTTACAAGCAATGGGCAAAGAGGTGAAGTAATCTTCACCCTATTTTTATTATTCTCTTTAAAAGATAAATCAATTATCCACGACCATAAAACGGCGATTTTCGGTAACGACTTGTAAAAAGATCGGCAAGCTGATTTTTTCGCCTTTTTGTAATTTACCATTAAGATCATAAATTTTAGAACGACCAAAGGCATCTAGAACAACAGTGTTATCATCGTAAAGTGCAGCAATCGTATTCTCATCACCAGCAACTATCCATTGTCTAGACTTTTGGTTAAATAGATTTTTACCTTGACTATATTGCTGTGGTGGCGTAGAGACGTGAAATATTTCTTGCATTAATGTACACATAATATCCGTTTGCGAGGTTGTTTCTGTGATTTGAGCACTGTCTTTATTAGGCCATGACATAATCAATGGTACTTTTAATGATGCACGATTAAAATTGCTACCTGTATTGCGTAATACTATTTTTTTGGCTTCATCAATTTTAATATCATTCGATCCAGTAATAATAATAACCGTATCATTATAAGCATTAGATAATTTTAAATAAGCAATTAATGATTTAATATACTGATCCAATTTTTTAGCTTCAGATTGGAGAGCGGACAGCGAAACTTTTTTGTTTTTATCACTCAACGAATATTGGATAATAGAAAACGAAGGTGTGTGATTATTTAGGTTATTTTGTTCTTTATGCCATTTCATCCAGTTTTCGGTTATCTGTTTATTAGACTGTCTTTTAGGCTCTGGTATTGAAAAATTAGATAACAAAGCCGAACGATATAAAGGTTCTGCAAAGCCATCTGCTGAAAATAGACCTAAATTATAGTGCTGCTTACTAACAACCTCGAGCAATACAGACGGTTTATGCCCAACAAGAATACTATTATAGTAATTAGGATCTAATCCATAAAACAATGAAAAATCATTCAAATACGATTGATTACTTGCACCATAATGATTAGTAAAGGAAATATTATCTTGAGAAAATTCATTTAACCACGGCATATATTTAGTTAACAAATTAGCATTCCATCCTTCAATAGCAATCATTATCACGTTATTTTTTATTGGCTTCTGATCATAAACAATATGTCCTAACGGATACTCAATTGTCATCGCAAAAGGATTTCCTTCTAGAGCAACACGATCGCGATAACCGTTTTCTTTCATAAAGCCATACCGTTCAAGAAAATGGCGAGCAGTTAAAGGATAAGAAAGTGGAAGACTTGAGCGTTGCATGGTAATTGGTCGATAAAAATTAGCATCAGCCCAGCTATGAATCAAATGCGAGGCAACGAAGCAAACAATAAAAAGAATTACTACTGGTTTTGCATAGCATTTGCGTTTACTTAAGCTACGTAGTTTTTTCCAACTCCATAATGAAAATAAAATTTCAATCAATAAAATAAATGGAATGGCAATAAATATCGTACTTAAATAAGAAACTTTTTGCGATGAAAATAATTGCCAAATTGACAAATTAAGATGCATTCTAAAATGCGAAAAAACTTCAATATCAATAATCAGTAATGAAATACCGATTGTTGCAAAAACCGTTGCAATAATCCTTTGCCAGCGAGACGAATGAATAAAAAAACTTAACGGAAAAAGTAAAATTAAATAAGCAATAAAGGTCAAATAACTGAAATGACCAATGGCGCTAATGATTGCATAAAATCGGCCCATAAAAGTACGGGGCCAATCCGCAATGAGTAAATATTGGCTCCCCAATAAAATTACAACAAAAATATTAAACAACGTAAACCAATGACCCCAGCTAACAATTTGTGAGGCACGATCGTCTTTGAAGTAAGTATTTTTGATTTTGAGCATATTAAGTCGTTACTAATGGTGATAATGAAGATTTATAAACATTAAATTATGCTTTAGTTTACCTGATTTTGAAAAATCTTTCTGTAAATTTTTTATTTGTTAGCATAAAGATTTTGGTAATCTGTTGGCGATACATCGGATACTTGTTATAATTTGAAGATGAAATAAGTTAACAAAAAAGACAACAACTTTGGCAATTACACAACTCAATGCACAACAGATCCAACCTGATTTATCTTATATTTCTGCATTCAGACACGAAACTAATGCTTCAACAGCCTTAGTGTCAGAAAAATCAGAACATTTACTCATGTGGCAACCACGTGTTGCTTCCGCTTTGTCACTGTTATGCCCCAAGAAAAGAGTATGTTACAGCCCACGCTTTATGCTGCTTAAAGCTCCTGAAAGTGAGCTTTTTTTTGATTTACTAAGGCAAGCTATTAAACTTGATTTAACTTCAACTCCACTCGGTTATCGTTATTTTTGTAACGAAAGCAAAATTACACTAACCGAAGCGAAAAGCAAGCAAGATAAATTTGCAACTCAAGACAATTGTTTATTTGCCACATCTGTTGATGCTGAAAAACTGTTTGGTTGTGTTAGACAACCTGAAAATGCACCAATTAAATTACAAGCAGGACTGGTTCATCGTGCTAATGGTGGCGTTTTAATTTTAGGTCTTCGGTCGCTACTTAGCCAACCGTCGCTATGGACAAAGCTAAAGCAAATGGTAATAACACAAAAATTTGAGTGGGGTTCATCTGACGAATCTCATCCTTTACCCTTATCTATCCCTCCTATGCCACTTGATTTACGTATCATTTTAGTGGGGGATAGATTAAGTTTAGCAGAATTACAAGATTTCGAACCTGAATTTTACTCAACATCTATTTATACTGAATTTGAAAATGAATTACAGGTTAAATCACCCAAACAACTTGAACACTGGATTAACTACTTGAAATTTATTGCCAGTAAACAGCAATTACCTGATATTGATACCTCGGCTTTTGCAAAAATTTACAAAGCAGCAACACGCTATACTGGTGATCAATATTACCTACCCCTGTCTGTTGATTGGGTTAATTCATTATTAGTCAATGCAACTTACTTTATGCAAAATAATGTAATAGATGAATCAGCGATTACAACGGCGATAAAGAAAAAATCATGGCACGAAGATTATTTGCAAGAACGGCTACATGAGGAAATCTTTAGTAATCAAATAATGATTAATACTAAAGATCAAGTCGTTGGGCAAATAAATGGCTTATCGGTAATTGAATATCCTGGAAATCCCAAAGCTATAGGTGAACCGACACGTTTAAGTTGCCTTATTCATTTTGGCGATGGTGAGCTAATTGATATTGAACGCAAAACAGAATTAGCCGGTAATATTCACTCAAAAGGAATGATGATCATGCAAGCCTTTATCATGTCTGAGTTTGCGTTTAATCACCAATTACCTTTTTCGACTTCTTTGGTTTTTGAGCAATCTTATAGTGAAATTGATGGTGACAGTGCTTCGCTTGCCGGACTTTGTGCAATCATTAGCGCTTTATCTCAGCAACCTATTGATCAGCAATTGGCTGTAACTGGTTCTGTGGATCAATTTGGCCATGTCCAAGCAATTGGTGGTGTAAATGAAAAAATTGAAGGCTTTTTTGCTGTTTGTCAGCATCAAGGCTTAACAGGTCAACAAGGAGTGATCATACCAGCCACCAATCAACGCCATCTAAGTTTAAGTGATAAAGTCATTGAAGCCATCGAACAAGAGAAATTTTCAATATGGACAGTGGAACATATTGCAGATGCACTTTATTTGCTCACGGGTATACCTTATAAAGATAAAAGTAGTATCAACCTTTACCAGTTAATTCATGCACGTATGCAGGCAGTATTATTACAAGACAAAAAACAAGATAGTTGGCTAAGTAAATGGCAAAGATATTGCAAAAAGTGACAATAACCAATAAACTTTAGCTCATAATTTCATTAATTAATGGGATAAAACAAAACGTTTTTATCGCTTTTGAATTTTTATAACATAGTTCTAAATAATCTATTCTTTGAACCATGAAAGTAATAACAACAAATAAAAAGGTTTTTTTATGACATTTGAACGTAAATCATCGTACGATAAAGCAGACTTAATTAAATCAGGAAATAATAAACTATTTGGCCATGATGGACCTCCATTACCATCGGATTTAATGTTAATGATGGATCGTATTATCGAAATGAATGAAAACGGTGGTAATTTTGGAAAAGGTTTTGTCGAGGCAGAACTTGATATTAATCCTGATTTATGGTTTTTTAAATGTCATTTTAAAAACGACCCAGTTATGCCTGGCTGCCTAGGACTTGATGCTATGTGGCAATTAGTTGGTTTTTATTTAGGTTGGATTGGCGGTAAGGGTAAAGGACGTGCTTTAGGTGTTGGTGAGGTAAAATTCACCGGACAAGTATTACCAACGAATAAAAAAGTGACCTATAAAATCCATTTCAAACGCGTAATTAATCGTAAATTAATTATGGGGATTGGTGATGGTGAAGTTTTTGTTGATGGTAAACTAATTTATCAAGCATCTGATTTAAAAGTAGGTTTATTCCAAGATACCAACGCTTTTTAATTTAAAGCTATTCTTTTTTCAGCCTTACTTAATATATAAGTAAGGCTACATTTCATTCCTTGTTTTATTAAATAAAGAAAAAATAAACTATCACTGTATAGTTATTTTTTGTTGATAGTTGTTTAAAGTACGAACAACTACTAAATTAATGGTTAACTATTAAACTAAAAATACCATTACAACTTAATGGGATCCAATAATCGATGTATAATGCTATAAATTTTACATCTTTCTTTTATTAATAATGAAATTTTTTAAACGTTTATTTATTTGCATTGTTTTATTTTGTTTATCAAATGCGCTAGCTTATGCTGATTTCAATGGTAAAGTCGTTAAAGTCATTGATGGCGACACGGTAGATATTTTAACCATAAAAAAACGAAAAATTCGTGTCCGTTTGTCGGATATTGATGCTCCAGAAAAAAAACAAGCCTATGGTAATGTATCACGAAAATATTTAGCTTCGCTCATTGCAGGTAAAAATGTTTTTGTTAAAGAAAATAAGAAAGATATCTATAAAAGAACCTTAGGTACTATTTTCTTAAATAAAGTGAATATCAATGCTAAAATGGTCGAAAGTGGTTATGCTTGGGCGTATCGTTATAAAGGTGTAGCTAATAACAAAATCATGGTAAAATTAGAGGCAAGAGCTAAACAAAACAAAAAAGGACTATGGAAAGATAAACATCCAATAGCCCCTTGGGATTTTCGTCATAATAGACGATAAATTTTCTTATAAAATTTTTATCTTTTAGGTAAAGAAGCTTCAATTTGTTTGAGTAAATCTATGGCTTGCTCACAAGCTGAATCTTGGTTTTCTGCCGATAATGAGGAAATTTGTTGTTTACCCATTTCTAAGCTTTGCTTGATTACATCAGTTTGTTGTTTAGTTACTGTATCTTCTGGGATAACTTTAACTAAACTGTCGAGTTTATCAAAATAGGTTTTACATGATTCAGATAAATCAGCTATTGCAACTGGACAAGCGCCCAATAACGCAATAGATAACACTAACTTTTTCATTATTTTTCCTTATATAAAATATGTTTATTCATGATTTCATTAAAAATATCAATCAATTTTATGTAAAAACAGACTTATTATAAAGAATCGAAGGTGGAGAGTCTATCTTATCAGTAACCCTTTACTGATAAGATAATAAGATAGAGTGTAAATTTTAGATAATTGTAACATCAGCAGCTGAAGGACCACGAGGGCTGTCTTGAATAGAGAATTCTACTTGTTGACCTTCACCTAATGTTTTGAATCCATCACCAGAAATTGCAGAGAAATGTACAAATACATCTTTACTGCCATCAGCAGGAGAAATGAAACCAAAACCTTTACTTTCGTTGAACCATTTAACTTGACCAGTTTTCTTAGACATAATAATCTTCCTATAAATAAATTAATCTCAGCCACTGAGGGCCATATTCAAAAACATAAAACCTAGACTACTTATTAACACTAAGAAGAAGATACTGAAGAAAACTAATCCCTAAGACATAGTAAACTACAAACTACATATATCGAAATGTTACAAAATAAATCCGCATGTCATATGCTTATTTCTATTTACTCATAATTAGTTTACTAATGCAAGCAATCTTTTTAAAAATTGTTCATTAGTTTATTAATAGAATCATTTTCAATGCCACTTTAAATATATAACGTTATAATTTTTATAATGTTAATTCTTTGTCATTGCTTGAGATTTTTTTATCGTTGCTTCTACTGCATCTATAACAGCCGATCTAAATCCTTTAGCCTCAAGCTGTTGCACACCTTCAATTGTTGTGCCCGCTGGTGAGCAAACCATATCTTTTAACTCACCAGGATGTTTACCTGTTTCTAATAATAGTTTTGCCGATCCCAAAACTGCTTGTCCAGCAAACTTATAAGCTTGTTTTCTTGATAATCCACCTTTAACTGCACCATCCGCTAACGCTTCAATAAACATAAACACAAAAGCTGGAGAAGAACCACTTGCACCAATAACTGCATCAATTAAATATTCTGGCACAACTTCAGTTTCACCTATACAATTTAGTAATGTTTTTACAATGTTTAACTCTTCATCGGTAACTTCAGTGTTTGGACTAATTGAACACATTGCTGCATTAACCAATGCCGGTGTATTTGGCATAACACGTATAATTTTTTGCTCATAGCCCACATAATTTGCAATTGTTTTAATGGTAACACCAGCAGCAATTGAAATAACAATAGTATTCTTTTTTAATTCTTTTTGAATATTATTTAATACATCAACAATAACATTGGGTTTAACCGCAATTATAACAATATCTGATTCACGAGCCACATCTTTTGGTGAAAATAAATTATTGATAGAATAAGTTTCATTTAACTTCTCTCCTTTTTCTAGGTGAGTATCATAAACATAAATTTGTGTTCCTGGTACAATATTGCTCACCAAAAGACCTTGCAATATGGCATTACCCATATTACCTAAACCAATTAACCCAATGCGTTGTTTCATTTTACCCTCTTCTATAAAAGACTATTTAAAAGATTATAAATGATTTTAGATATAAAACTGAAAATTTTATATCCTAAGAAATTAATTCATTACTTTGATAAAAAATAACAGATTCTATTAACTTTCAGGCATCACTTGCATGCCATATTGTTGTCCAGTCTGCATAAGAGAAAAGATTTGTTTGATTTTACCTTCATTAATTAAATTGCTGACAGCTGGTGTATTGATAAGTACTTCAAATAGTGCTTTACGACCATTTTCAACAGGGACTAGTTTTTGGTTTATAATAGCTTTTAAACTATTAGAGAGTTGCAAGCGAATAAAATCTCGTGAACTATCTTCAAATACATCAATAATACGATTAATTGCCTGAATAGCAGAACTAGTATGCAAAGTGGCAAAAACCAAATGACCCGTTTCAGCAGCAGTTAATGCTGCTTGAATTGAATATTTGTTACGTAATTCGCCTAACAATATAATATCGGGATCCTGCCGCAAAAAACCATCAATTGCATGTCTAAAATTTGCTAATTCTCGTTGCTGAATTAATGATTTATCATTTTGGTAAATATACTCAATCGGATCTTCTAAGGTGATAATATGCTTAGCAACTGTTGAATTTATATATTGAATTAATGATGCCAAAGTGGTCGATTTACCACTTCCTGTTGCCCCCGTGACAAGAATCATTCCTGATTTAATTATAGCAAGCTCTCTAAAAATAGTGGGAGCTTTGATTTGTGATAGGGTTGGAATACAATGATTAAGAACACGAAACACAGCTGAAATACCGCGTTGTTGATAAAAAATATTTACCCTAAATCGCCCTACTTCAGCCAAATGATAAGCAAAATCTATTTGCCTATATTGTTTTAAGGTATCAATTTGTGATTGTTCCAGCAAATTGAATAATTCAATTTCAAGTTCTAATGGTGATAATTTATCTTTAGATAAAAACTGTAATTGCCCATTAACTCGAATGCATGGTGCTTCACCACTTGAAAGATGCAAATCTGACGCATTTTGAGTTACACTAAGAGCCAAAATTGAGTTTAACATTAAACTTCGCCTACTAATAATTACCAATTGGGAATTAACATGAATACAATACATGACAATTTAATTGCTATTAAAAATGAAATTGAAAAAATTGCATCAAAGTGCGAACGAGATCCCAATACAATAGAACTTATTGCAGTCAGTAAAACCAAACCTGTACAACAAATCGCCGAAGCAATAAACGCTGGCCAATTCGCTTTTGGTGAAAACTATGTCCAAGAAGGCATAGAAAAGATTAAATATTTTAAACAAATCATGCCAAATAGGGTACTTTCATGGCATTTTATTGGTCCTTTACAATCCAACAAAAGCAAATTAGTCGCTGAACATTTTGACTGGATACATACCATTGATCGATTTAAAATTGCACAGCGTTTAAATGATCAGCGCCCAGCTGACATGATGAAACTAAATGTCTTAATTCAAGTTAATATTAGTCAAGAAGCCAGTAAATCGGGCGTTGCTCCTGAAGAAGTTACAGATTTAATAAAACAAATTATAGCACTACCCAATCTACATTTACGTGGATTAATGGCCATTCCAGAAATAGAAAATGATTTTGATAAACAACTAAATGCCTTTACCAAAATGCAAAAACTTTTGTACTCTTTACAAGCTGATTATCCATGTATGGACACATTATCCATGGGCATGAGTGGCGACATGCAAGCCGCTATTGTTGCTGGTAGCACTATGGTTCGCATTGGTACAGCAATCTTTGGTGCAAGGCATTATTTGTGATATATTACCTAAATATGTTTATTTTAAGGAGTCTTAAATGACATCGCTTTATTTTCTAGGTAATACTGTCTTAACGGTATGTCTATATGTTTTGATATTGCGTTTATGGATGCAACAAGTACGAGTAAATTTCTATAATCCTTTTACCCAATTTATTGTCCGTATTACTCAACCAATTATTGGCCCATTACGCAAAATTATTCCTTCAATTGGGCGTATTGATACCGCCACATGGTTACTTTTATATCTATTTTCATTAATTAAAATTATTTTCATTTTTTATTATAAAACAACTAATACACCAATTTGGTCTGCTGACTATCTTTTTTTAGCTATTGCCGCAATGGTTCATGCACTTGGACATTTATTATTTTGGTTATTATTATTTCGAGCAATTTTAAGTTGGGTTAGCCGTGGGCCATCAAATGCAGATGAACTACTTGCTCAGTTAACCGAACCACTCATTGCACCGATACGACGTATTGTGCCTCCTATTGGTATGATCGATATTTCATTCATGATTTTTGTATTTATTCTGATGTTTTTAAATATGTTTGCTATCGATCTTTTCGGCTATTTGTGGCTGTTACTTTAAAGCGAAAATTAAGCGGGGGAGCAACAGCTCCCTGTTTTAGATAATATGGTTTTCCCAATAAATAACATCTTTCTCATAGACAATCCGGTTTTTAACCGAAATTTTCAGCTTATGCATAAGCTTCTTATTGCCTGTAATCAGCGGATGCCAATGAGGCAATTGCCCTGTTTCAGAAAAATAACGATAAGTACAAGTTACAGGTAACCATTCAATGGTAAGAAGATTATCACGTGTTAACTTGATACAATCAGGTTCATAATCAAAGCGATTATAATAATGCTTACACTGACAAGTATTAGAGTCAAGCAAATTACAAGCCACATTGGTGTATAATATTTCTTCGGTATCTTCATCCATCAATTTATTTAAGCAACACTGTCCACAACCATCACAAAGTTGTTCCCATTCGTTATCGTTCATTTGATCTAATGTTTTAGATTCCCAAAATGGTTCAATCATACTTTGAAATCATCTTCGTTTAACATTTGTAAAAAAAATCCATCGGCCTTAATTTTTTCTTCTATTTCACTAGCGGTACCGACCACAAATTTTCTTTTGCCATCAAGCAACACTTTCATGACAAAAATAGGAGCCCCAAAAATAGATATTATTTTGTCAGGAATCGTTGAAAAATCATTTTCATTTCCCATATACAAATAGCAGTTCTCTTTTTTGGTACTTCGGTAAATATAACACCACATCATAGAATCAAACCTTTACTCATCAATATTATTTAAGACAATTTTGTAAATAAACACCTGCTCCAAACAAGCCTGGATCTTCATGTGTTATTACATAAACGGGAATTCTTTTGACTAAATATGACATACGACCTTTGTGTTCAAAAGCCTTTCTAAATGGAGAATTTTTAAAAAATTCAATAAAACGCGGTACAATACCACCAGCAATATAAACACCGCCTTGCGTGTTAAGAGTTAAAGCCAAATTACCACCAAAACGCCCCATAAAAGTACAAAAATAAGTTAAAGTTTGCAAGCAAAGTGGGCAACTTCGTGATAAAGCTTTCTTAACAATCATGTCAGGCGTAATTTCTTCTACTGGTTGATTATTAATTTGTAACAGGGCCTGATAAATATTAACAATACCATTACCTGATAAAAACCGCTCGCTAGAAACACGTCCAAATTTTTTGCGTAGTTGTACTAAAATAAGATCTTCATCATCACTTGTCATCGGAAGCTCGGTATGGCCTCCCTCACCTGGCAAGCTAATCCAACGTTGATTAACTTTTATTAAATGTGACACACCAAGTCCCGTACCAGCGCCAAAAATTGCAATTGGATAATCTAAATTGGGTTCACCACCACCAATTTGAACAAGATCTTGTTTAGGTAATTTAGGAATTGAGGTTGATACTGCAGTAAAATCATTAATCACCTCTAGTTTATCAAGCCCAAGTACCTTAATCAATTCAGACCGTGAAAACGACAAATTATTGTTTGTCATACTAATAACATCTTCGTCATCAACCGGGCAAGCAATGGCAATACAAGCCGTTTTAACGATAACAGATTGGGTATGTAAGTAATCTTTGATTAATGTTAACAATACATCATCTTTTGCGATAAGCACTTTTGTGATCGCCGATAGCTCATTAGTCCCTAAATTATAAAGTGCAAATCGGGCATTGGTTCCACCAATATCGGTGACAAGTGCATATTGATTCATATTATTTCCTTTATAATAAATTAAATTTTTTTTGTTCAAAGAACAAGCTTTACCATCAATGTAATAAAGAATAATTATTAATATTATTAATATTATTAATATTATTAATTAGTGATATTAATTTAATTAGATTATCCTAAGTGATTATTGTCAAGACGAATTTCCGCTAGGCTATATAAGGAATGATCAGATAGAGACTCAAAATTAAGTCAATAAATCTACAACCACTTCTTAAGTTTAAAATAAATATAAGGTGCAACACCCGCTAGCAACATTAATAATAATGAGAACGGATAACCATATTCCCATTTTAATTCGGGCATAAATTCAAAGTTCATACCATAAGCAGAAGCAACCACTGTTGGCGGTAAAAACACAACAGATACAACCGAGAAAATCTTAATAATTCGGCTTTGTTCAATGTTGATAAAACTAGTTGCTGCTTGCATTAAAAAGTTTACTTTTTGAAATAATGACTCATTATGAGGAACAAGTGACTCGATATCGCGAATAACTTCGCGAGCTTGCTCTAACTGATCTACCGGCATTTTTGCCCGACGAACTAAATAGTTAACCGCACGTTGACTATCCATCAAACAAAGTCGAACTTTCCATGCAGTATCTTCAAGCTCTGCTAACGAAGTAATGGCTTCATCGTAATGTTCTTGTGCTGAACGATCCATAATAATTAAGCTTAACTCTTCAAGTTCACTGTAGATATTTTCAATTTGATCGGCCAACTGCTCAACTTTTACTTCAAATAAATCAAGTAATACTTCATAAGGATTGCCATCACTCATACCTTGATAACGCGATCTCATCCGATACAAACGAAACGCTGGTAAATCACGTTCACGCAGTGTGAATAAACGCCCATTATGTACCGTAAAAGCCACTGTTGAATTACCCGCACGATCTTCCGCATCTTCATAAAAGAAGAATGAGTGAACATGTAATCCTTCATTATCCTCAAAAAAACGAGCTGACGCTTCTATATCGTCTAGTTCAATACTGGTTGCTAAGTTTTGTCCTAAATGTGTTAAAACAAAATCGCGATCGGCTTCTTCTGGTTCAATTAAATCAATCCAGGTCGCATTATTTATATCGCCTTCATTAATCTTCACTAATTGTTTGTTTTTTAATCCAAACGCATTAATCATAAGGCCTCCTATAGGGAAAATTTTTTAGAACATTGCATTAACAAACGGTTGGTATTATACTCGCTATGGCAACAAATTCCTATGTCTAAGCCGAACTTTCTATATCTTTACAAAATGAGAACAAAATTCCATTATTGGATTAAATTCGCTGATATTACTATAGTCTCATGTTACAATATGTAGCTTAAATACTTATGCAATGTTTAGGAGTTAATAATGGCCAATAGAGGAATAAATAAAGTCATTTTAGTTGGTAATTTAGGTCAAGATCCCGAAGTTCGTTACATGCCCAATGGTAATGCAGTTGCTAATTTGAGTGTTGCAACATCAGAATCATGGAAGGATAAACAAACGGGTGAAACCCGCGATCGTACAGAATGGCATCGTGTGGTTGTATTTGGTAAATTAGCTGAAATTGCTGGTGAATATTTAAAAAAAGGTTCACAAATTTATCTTGAAGGGCAATTACAAACTCGAAAATGGCAAGATCAATCAGGACAAGATCGTTACACTACAGAAGTTGTAATCAACCCAATTGGTGGTACTTTACAAATTTTAGGGACACGTAATGGCAGTGAAGGCATGAATATGGGTTCACAAAATTGGGGACAAAGTACAAATAATTCTTCATCTGCTCCAACTGCTCAATCTCGTCCTTTTACACAAAGTGCACCAACTACAGCAACACAACCGGCAGCTACACCTGAACCGCCTATGGATTTTGATGATGATATTCCATTCTAGAGTTAGCCAGAGAATGATTTTATAAAAGATATTAAAAAGGCTCTTATATTAAGGGCTTTTTCATTTTCAGTTTATTTATGTAAAGGATTAATTGACAAAAATTCGCTTGTTATGTGCCTTGCTAAAGTGTAAATAATTAGGGAATACAATGAATGTTGATTATGGGAAGACGACATTTGTAATGGGTAGTGGAGAGCGATACTGATCCTCGCCAAAATATTAAACAGTGCCCACCTCTATCGTTTTGGTAGTATTGTTGTTCATATTGTTCAAGCGATATCCAGCCGTTGGCTGAATGACAATGAATACGATTATAATAAATTTCAATATATTCAAATAGTGCTTTATTAGCCAACATCCTCGTTTTGTAGTAACAACCATGAATAATATGGGTTTTGAGTGTATGAAAAAAACTTTCAACGACCGCATCATCAAAGCAGTTTCCTCTTCGACTTATACTTTGCCTTAGGCCATATTGTAACAATAGCTGTTTGAAAACAGCACTGCAATATTGGCTACCTTGGTCACTATAAATGAGTACATCTTTAGGAAAGTGACGCTGAAACAAAGTTTGCTTTAATGTATTACAGACTAAATGATGGTCTATGTAAGTAGTTCCTATAATTTACCTTTTGTTTTATTATTTTTCTTTCGATTTGCGCTGAGTGATGTCATCTTTTGGGTAAAGTTAACAACTTCAAAAAATTTTAATTGTTAAAGTATCACATTGCTTAAATCGCTTTTTAAATAAAGACGTTAAGCCGCTACCATATACTCGTTTAGCTAACAGATATTATTGTTATTAAGTAAAGGTATTGATTAAAAAGGTTAACTTTGCGTTAAAATAGTTTATACTCTGTTCGCATTATCGTTTATGCTTAAAACAAGACTATAAATAACGATAAGCGAATAACCTCATTAGCAATCCATGGATTTTAGGGAAAATAGGAAAACAATATGGCGAATGGCTTTAATCGCCTTTTTGGACAATTAGGTAAAGGATTGATTGACGGATTAATGGCGGGTTTAGGCTGCATTAGCCATAACGGCTATACCTTAACCGTTGAGGGGCTGCGCTCGTCGATTTCGGTTTGGTATGTTGACGGTGATGAGTGGTTAAATCAGCCTTGGCGTTATGTGATTACTTCTACTCGTTACGATAAAGCCTTATCCATTGAGGCGACTCTCAATCAAAAAGCCAGTTTTTCTTTTCATTCAGCTAGCTATCAAACCTTAATGTCAACAATCTCCGCGTTAAGTAACTTCCTATCGGTCAATGATAAACCGTCTTTGTATGAGGCAATAACCGTATTAAGTCCGTTATCGCTCAATAAAGTGTCACTGAATTCAATAAGCTCATTATCACAAGATTCATTATTGAATCTATTTGCTGCAAAGAGACTCACTCAGGTATTCCACACCGCTTTAGATGATGAACTCAGCCTATACCCGACATTGATTAACCTTAAAAGCCAATAGATTCCTTTTGAAAAATCACAAAAATCGATAAAACAAGAATTGAAGAATTAAAGAATTAAAGAGCGTAAGATGCAAAAAATAGCCAACATCGCGATACAATATAAAAACGAAGCAGCCGGTCGTTGCCTGTGAACGAACAGGAGCACCGGTCTTTTTATTGCGTCAAGCCGTGATAAAAACAAAATTCAATAAAATAAAAGAGGTTAACCGTACTTATCAAGAACTGGCAGATTATACTAAAACATTAGATTTTAAACATCGTATGCCAGATGAAGCATTAGAATATTATGACTATGTATTTCGCACTTTGCGTAACGGTTATGTTTATGTGATGCAACAACAAGGTGATGATATTGAGAGCCGAATAATTGACGCATATGAATTCATTGACGGGGCACTACGTTTAAAAGATGCCCACGAACTGCCCCATACCCAGCCAAGACCATTATCAAAAGCGTGTAAAGAGGCCTGCCACTCCATTCCAGCCTCGTTTATTCATCTTGATGATAAGCGCTTTACGCAAGCGTGGGTGGCTTATTCTTCACAACCTTGGCCCAAAAAGACCCTCGACGATTATCTCAAAGAACAAGATAGCCAAGTGTTATCGCGTTTTACCAAAATTGATATACAAAAACTCAAAGACTCACCGTCTGAGGCAACCGGTAACCGAGCGGTGCCGTTTAAAGATATTTTTGGTTATAGTCATGAACATGATGATAATGATAAAAGCAAAGTGCTCGAGTTTCGTTTTGGAGAGCAAGGTCTGGAGAATTTTAAATCGGCCCATCCATTTAAAAGTTTTGCAGAGCAAAAACACCGATTTGCCAGTCATGTTAACCGATTATACCAAGGTGACAGGGCTATTTCTTGCGGGGTCGTATTAGAAGACACTTTCGGTATCGCCGAAGAGCTTAACTCGCAACGGGTATCACAGTTACATATCTTTTGCAGTGATGCGCCAAAACAAGCCAAACCATTATCATCTTTTGATGGTGACGAAGCCAAAGTCTATCAACAGCGTGGTGAACAGATGTATAACCGTATTAATCCTCGTTTAAAACGTCTGTTTAATTATTATCAACCTGATATGTTTAAAAAGCGCACGATTTTACAGTTTATAGAGAATTATCGAACTTCAATTGAAGAGGCTTACGACACCGAAATTGCCCGGTTACAAGAACACTATGACTACCTAAAAGATATTGATGCTGCCTATGACTCCGGTGATGAATTTTTACGAAAAGTCGAATATAAAATTAAAGACACCGAGTCAGAAAAGGCCAAAAAAATTGAAAAAATAAACCAGCAGATTAATCAGGGTGAAGTTAAGAAATTTAAAGAAGAATTAGAAACCGAATTTAAAGAAATAACTCGATATTATCAAGAGTGGTCACAAGACTATTTTACTTATGTTCGTTGGTTATTTGGCGAGGCAAAATTTATCTCGCAATACAGCAAAATAAAACCGAGTTCTTTTAATCAAACGCATTTTTGGCAGAAAGAGTTTGATTTTTCAAACGATACAAGCGCGCTCATTCATATAAAAGAAATTATCCAAATCCTGATTGATTCAACCCATGCAGAAGTGCGTCTTGACGAAGATAACGCCCTATGGGACGAGCTATTAAGTAATCCTGCCAGTATTTTTTATGTAATAGAGCATAAAAATAACCCAGGGATTGATCTTGATGCGCTGGCATTTATCGATTTAGACAGCGATACACCCGTAAAATGGCGTGATATTATCGACAAATCAACGGGTTTTGCTTCTGCTTATAATACACATCAAGCGCAAAAGACTCAAAACACGCCAACCGATAAAGAAAAAGAACTGCAAAAGGCAAAAGCGCGTGTTGAGCTGGATATTGAAAAAAAACAGCAAGAGATTAATGCTAAACAAGAGGAGTTAAACAAAAATCGACAATATAACCCACAAGAGCATAGCAGGCTACAAAAAATAAGAGATCAAAAAATAAAAGAGCTCAAGCAATTAAAAGCGTTTTTGGCCTCGATTGACCGCAAACTTGCTGAAATGGCAAATTCCCCCAGTGCTGTGACCCATGTCGACAAAAATCGATACCTGCATCAACTTGCACTCAAAAAATACACTGTATTAAAAACCAATAAACAGCACCAACCGATTAAACCACGTTTAAAACTGCTTGATACGCTCGCTTATTTGGGGGATTTGGGTGGGTATCCCGTTGAGTTTGCTATGCAAGTGAGGCAAGATAAAATCCGACAGATTTATGCACTATTAACCCAATTACAAGGGAGTTTTTTCCGTGAAAATAGTTTAACCAGCCAAGAAGTGGCGTTTTTAGAAAAATTTGATGTCACCGATCCAAAATATGACGTGGGCTCAAAAAAACCAACAACTAAAAAGCTTAAATTTACACTTTGCTTTCCCGACGAGGCAAGTAAAGCGCTGGTTGTTAATTTTTTAAAAAATAAAGAGATACTTAATCCCAATGATTTCAAAAACTTTTTAACCAGCAACATGGCAGATTATGTCACGTTAGTCAACCGTACTACCGTATTACAAGACAAAATTGACAAAGTCAATCAACAAAAATCTAGCAACGACGAAGCGATTAACGAATCGAACGAAAAGAAAAGAGAAGATAAAATCAAACAGCGCGAGATAAACCGCGAAACCGAAGCGATGAATCAACGCGAAATGGAAAAAGCGAAAATTGATGAAAAACTATCAACGCATGAACAAGTAAAAATAACCCGCCAAAATGCAAAAGCGGCTAAGCTTAGCTATGGTGCCAATGCAATATCGGGCGTTATCAGCATGTTAAATATTTACGATAACCTAAAAGAGTGGGACACCGTTAAAGAAGGCGAAAGCCAAGCTAAAAAAATGCGCCAACTGGCGATTGACTTAGGCTCGTTAGCATTATTAAGTGTTGATAGCGTTGCCCTATACCGTGACATCAAATTAAAAATGCAGTTAGTCAAAGCCATGCGATCGCGGGTTGCAACGACATTAATACCCGAAATCGAAGCGAAACTGACATTAAATACCTTGATTTCTAAAACCGTAGCCAAAGCTTTTGCTACCATAACTATTTTTGAAGCCTTAGGTGAATTAAAAAGTGCCTTGGGGATGTGGAATATGGAAGATAAAAAATATTTCATGGCTAGAGTTGGTGGAGCTGTATTATTAGGAGCTAGCGCTATATTTTTATTAGCCAGTTCAGGTTTTGTAATAGGCTTTGGCGTTATATTCTCATTAGTGGGGTTATACCTAATTGCTTTGAGTAAAGAATACGATAATTTTACCCTTATCGATCACTGGTTAAACCGTTGTTATTTTGGGGTGCAAAAAGAGTTTGCCTATTTGGGGTACGACGCTTATCACGAAGAGCAAAAGACATTTGTCGGTTTTGGTCATTCGGTGAATGACTATTTGGTTGCGGTGTCAGGCATTGAAACTTTTATCATCTTTAAAAAACCAAGTTCATTTAGTGGGATGAAGCTATATCATCGTCACCTCTATTTTTATTTAACATACCCAAACTGCGCTGCTATTGCCCAAAAGCCGTTACAGGCTTCAGTTAAATTAGTTGGCAAGAATGGGCAAAGTTATGAGGATATGATTGAATCTCGCTTTAATATCAGTTTAACAGGGGTAAATCACGACTCAGGAGAGGCGCACTCCCCAATCCACCTAAACGAAGATAAAGCCAAAGAAACCCTAAAAATCACCGAATATGTCACCACCGATAAAAACTACTTTATCAACCGCTATGAAACAAAAACCTTTAAAACCCTCACTCAGGGCAAAGCGGTATGGCAATCTAATTTTACCGATATTGAAAAAATCGAAGTAAAAGAGCCCGATCCTAACCAGCCAGAAAGTCACCTAACGGTAATAACCTGGGTAGCGGGCACCTTTGCTTATGATCTAATAAATAACTATCAAATCAATATCAGCCCTAATGCACAAGATGATGACGAAATTCCACTTATCATTAACCGAAGCAGTAACCAATTTCATGAAGAATAAATAAAAGGAGAATAAAATGCCATCAAAATACCGTCCACAAATTTTTGGTTGGTTTGGGGATCTAGATAAAGGTCCTTATAGTGTACCCCTGCATGACGATCGCTTAAGCTATGCCAATAATAACTATTGTGCCTTTATTCGTCAAATTCCCTCAGATCTGATTTTTTATACCTGTCTCTATTTTGTTGCTATTATTTTGGGAAGTATATTAATAGTCGGATCTTGTACATTTATTATGGATTATGATCACCCTTATAACGGTAGCATGCTTTGTTTTATAGGAGTTGTTGGCGTTATTACCTGTTGTGCCGCTTTATATCTATCCATTCCTGAATTTTATCAAAATGCTTTCTCCCGTTGTGGCAGTCCCATTATATTTAACCGTAAAACGGGTAAAGTCTATGTTAACGAAAGTGACTTTTTTAACTTTAAAATATTACGCCATCCTGCAGTATTTTTACAACCAAAAAAACGCCGTATCAAAGAGTATGATTGGGATGATTTGCATGGTGTTATTATCCATAATATGTCGCGTAATGCCTTAACCTCGACCGTGCTAATGGTATGCCAACCCGGTACGCATCAAGTGATTGATCATATTATGTTAGATCCTATTCGAGCTGGCGCAGGGAGTACATTTGTTTGGGGTTGGATCAATAGTTTTATGGTGTATTATAAATCTGCCAATATCGATGATGGCGAATATAAATCAGATCAAGAAGCGGCATTTAAAGCCCATAGGATTGACGGTCAAGACTGGCCCGAATGGATGGTAGAAGCATTTAATGCCACATCATTAGAAGAGTTAGCTGAAATTAAACAACGGCACAATATAAGCTAATAATATAAATATAATCAAAATAATGGACACCGTTAAAGAAGGCGAAAGTCAAGATAAAAAAATGCGCCAACTGGCGATTGACTTAGGCTCGTTAGCATTATTAAGTGTTGATAGCGTTGCCCTATACCGTGACATCAAATTAAAAATGCAGTTAGTCAAAGCCATGCGATCGCGGGTTGCAACGACATTAATACCCGAAATCGAAGCGAAACTGACATTAAATACCTTGATTTCTAAAACCGTAGCCAAAGCCTTTGCTGCTATAACTATTTTGGATGCCTTAGGTGAGTTAAAAAGTGCCTTGGGGATGTGGAATATGGAAGATAAAAAATACTTTTTTTATAGAGTTATAGGATCTTTATCCTTAGGTTTTGGTGCTATATTTTTATTAGCTAGTTCAGGCTTTGTGATAGGATTGGGTGTTGCATTATCATTGTGGGGGTTATATTTAATTGCTTTGAGTAAAGAATATGATAATTTTACCCCTATCGATCACTGGTTAAACCGTTGTTATTTTGGGGTGCAAAAAGAGTTTGCTTTTTTGGGGTACGGCGCTTATCACGAAGAGCAGCACTCATTTGTCGGTTTTGGGCATTCGGTGAATGATTATTTGGTTGCCTTGTCGGGCATTGAAACTTTTATCCTCTTTAAAAAACCAAGTTCATTTAGTGGGATGAAGCTATATCACCGCCACCTCTATTTTTATTTAACATATCCAAACTGCGCTGCTATTGCCCAAAAGCCGTTATAGGCTTCAGTTAAATTATTTGGTAAAAATGGGCAAAGTTATGAGGATATGATTGAATCTCGCTTTAATATCCGTTCAACAGGGGTAAATCACAACTCAGGAGAGGCGCATTCCCCAATCCACCTAAACGAAGATAAAGCCAAAGAAACCCTAAAAATCACAGAGTATGTGACCCTCGACAAAGGTTATTTTATGGATCACTATGAAGCAAAAACCTTTAAAAACCTCACTCAGGGCAAAGCGGTATGGCAATCTAATTTTACCGATATTGAAAAAATCGAAGTAAAAGAAAGCGATCCTCATCAGTCAGATAGCCACCTAACGGTGATAACATGGGTCGCGGGCACCTTTGCTTATGATCTAGTAAATAGCTATCAAATCAATATCAGCCCTAATGCACAAGATGATGACGAAATCCCACTTATCATAAATCGCAGCAGCAACCCATTTCACGATGAATAAATAAAAAGGAGAGTCATCATGCCATCAAAATACCGTCCACAAATTTTTGGTTGGTTTGGCGATCTGGATAAAGGTCCACGTTTAGTACCCCTGCATGACGATCGCTTAAGCTATGCCAATAATAACTATTGTGCCTTTATTCGTCAGGATCTCAATGATCAGATTTTTTATGCTTGCCTTTATTTTGTTGCTACTATTTGCGGAAGTGGAATTATCATTGGATCTATTTGGTTAATTGTTCATCATGATAACTCTAAAATAGAATTTGTTGATATAGTAGTAATTTTGAATTTTATTACATGCTGTCTCGGTATGTATTATGTTATTCCCCAAGTGTATCATTATCTATTTTCCCGTCGTGGCAGTCCCATTATATTTAACCGTAAAACGGGTAAAGTCTATGTCAACGAAAGTGACTTTTTTAACTTTAAGTTTTTACGGCATCCGGCGGTATTTTTACAACCGAAAAAACGCCGTATAAAAGAGTATGATTGGGATGATTTGCATGGTGTTATTATCCATAATATGTCGCGTAATGCCTTAACCTCGACCGTACTAATGGTGTGCCAACCCGGTACGCATCAAGTGATTGATCATATCATGTTAGATCCTATTCGAGCAGGCGCAGGGAGTACATTTGTTTGGGGTTGGATCAATAGTTTTATGTTTTTTTGTGATGTTGCCAATATCGATGACGGCGAATATAAATCAGATCAAGAAGCGGCATTTAAAGCCCATAGGATTGAAGGGCAAGGCTGGCCAGAATGGATGATTGAAGCGTTTAATGCCACATCATTAGAAGAGTTAGCTGAAATTAAACAACGGCACAATATAACGGAATAGCTAAGATAATGACGAAATCCCACTTATCATAAATCGCAGCAGTAACCCATTTCACGATGAATAAATAAAAAGGAGAGTCATCATGCCATCAAAATACCGCCCACAAATTTTTGGTTGGTTTGGCGATCTAGATAAAGGCCCTTATAGTGTGCCCCTGCATGATCGTCGCTTAAGCTATGCCAATAATAACTACTGTGCCTTTATTCGTCAGGATCTCAATGATCAGATTTTTTATGCTTGCCTTTATTTTGTTGCTATTATTTGTGGGAGTGGAGCTATCATTGGATGTCTTTGGTTGTTGGTACACCATGATAGCTCTAAAATAGAATTTATTGATATAGTAGTAATTTTGGGTTTTATTATCTGTTGTCTCGCTATGTATTATGTTATTCCCCAAGTGTATCATTATCTATTTTCCCGTCGTGGTAGTCCCATTATATTTAACCGTAAAACGGGTAAAGTCTATGTCAACGAAAGTGACTTTTTTAACTTTAAGTTTTTACGGCATCCTGCGGTATTTTTACAACCGAAAAAACGCCGTATAAAAGAGTATGATTGGGATGATTTGCATGGTGTTATTATCCATAATATGTCGCGTAATGCCTTAACCTCGACCGTATTAATGGTGTGCCAACCGGGAACGCATCAAGTGATTGATCATATCATGTTAGATCCCATTCGAGCCGGCGCAGGGAGCACATTTGTTTGGGGTTGGATTAATAGTTTTATGGTCTTTTATAAATCAGCCAATATCGATGATGGCGAATATAAATCAGATCAAGAAGCGGAATTTAAAGCCCATAGGATTGACGGTCAAGGCTGGCCAGAATGGATGATTGAAGCGTTTAATGCCACATCATTAGAAGAGTTAGCTGAAATTAAACAACGGCACAATATAACGGAATAGCTAAGATAATGACGAAATCCCACTTATCATAAATCGCAGCAGTAACCCATTTCACGATGAATAAATAAAAAGGAGAGTCATCATGCCATCAAAATACCGTCCACAAATTTTTGGTTGGTTTGGCGATCTAGATAAAGGCCCTTATAGTGTGCCTCTGCATGATCGTCGCTTAAGCTATGCCAATAATAACTACTGTGCCTTTATTCGTCAGGATCACAATGATCAGATTTTTTATGCTTGCCTTTATTTTGTTGCTATTATTTTGGGAAGTATATTAACTGTTGGTACTTTTATAATGATTTTCTGGTTCAATGACTCTGAAATTGGTGACAAACTAACAATAATAGGTGTAATTGGCTTTATTACCTGTTGTGCCGCTTTATATCTATCCATTCCTGAATTCTATCAAAATGCTTTCTCTCGTCTTGGTAGTCCCATTATATTTAACCGTAAAACGGGTAAAGTTTATGTTAACGAAAGTGACTTTTTTAACTTTAAAGTATTACGGCACCCGGCGGTATTTTTACAACCGAAAAAACGCCGAATAAAGGAGTATGATTGGGATGATTTGCATGGGTTATTATCCATAATATGTCGCGTAATGCCTTAACCTCGACCGTATTAATGGTGTGCCAACCCGGCACGCATCAAGTGATTGATCATATTATGTTAGATCCTATTCGAGCCGGCGCAGGGAGCACATTTGTTTGGGGTTGGATTAATAGTTTTATGGTCTTTTATAAATCAGCCAATATCGATGATGGCGAATATAAATCAGATCAAGAAGCGGCATTTAAAGCCCATAGGATTGACGGTCAAGGCTGGCCAGAATGGATGATTGAAGCGTTTAATGCCACATCATTAGAAGAGTTAGCTGAAATTAAACAACGGCACAATATAAGCTAATAATATAAATATAATCAAAATAATGGACACCGTTAAAGAAGGCGAAAGTCAAGATAAAAAAATGCGCCAACTGGCGATTGACTTAGGCTCGTTAGCATTATTAAGTGTTGATAGCGTTGCCCTATACCGTGACATCAAATTAAAAATGCAGTTAGTCAAAGCCATGCGATCGCGGGTTGCAACGACATTAATACCCGAAATCGAAGCGAAACTGACATTAAATACCTTGATTTCTAAAACCGTAGCCAAAGCTTTTGCTACCATAACTATTTTTGAAGCCTTAGGTGAATTAAAAAGTGCCTTGGGGATGTGGGATATGGAGGATAAAAAATACTTTGTTTATAGAGTCATGGGTTCTGCAACCTTAGGTATTGGCGCATTTTTATTATTATTTGAAAGTGGATTGGTTATAGCGGTTGGTGTTGCGTTATTAGTTTCGAGTTTATACTTAATCGCTTATAGCAAAAAATACGATGATTTTACTCCTATCGATCACTGGTTAAATCGTTGTTATTTTGGGGTGCAAAAAGAGTTTGCCTATTTGGGGTACGACGCTTATCACGAAGAGCAAAAGACATTTGTCGGTTTTGGGCATTCGGTGAATGACTATTTGGTTGCGGTGTCGGGCATTGAAACTTTTATCATCTTTAAAAAACCAAGTTCATTTAGTGGGATGAAGCTATACCACCGCCACCTCTATTTTTATTTAACATACCCAAACTGCGCTACTATTGTCCAAAAGCCGTTACAGGCTTCAGTTAAATTAGTTGGCAAGAATGGGCAAAGCCATGAGGATTTGATTGAATCTCGCTTTAGTATTAGTTTAACAGGGGTAAATAAAGACTCAGTAGAGGCGCATTCCCCAATCCACCTAAACGAAGATAAAGCCAAAGAGACCCTAAAAATCACCGAATATGTCACCACCGATAAAAACTATTTTATCGACCATTATGAAGCAAAAACCTTTAAAACCCTCACTCAGGGCAAAGCGGTATGGCAATCTAATTTTACCGATATTGAAAAAATCGAAGTAAAAGAAAGCGATCCTAACCAGCCAGAAAGTCACCTAACGGTAATAACCTGGGTAGCGGGCACCTTTGCTTATGATCTAGTAAATAGCTATCAAATCAATATCAGCCCTAATGCACAAGATGATGGCGAAATCCCACTTATCATTAACCGCAGCAGTAACCAATTTCATGAAGAATAAATAAAAGGAGAATAAAATGCCATCAAAATACCGTCCACAAATTTTTGGTTGGTTTGGCGATCTGGATAAAGGTCCACGTTTAGTGCCCCTGCATGACGATCGTTTAAGCTATGCCAATAATAACTATTGTGCCTTTATTCGTCAAATTCCCTCAGATCTGATTTTTTATACCTGTCTCTATTTTGTTGCTATTATTTTGGGAAGTATATTAATAGTCGGATCTTGTACATTTATTATGGATTATGATCACCCTGATAGCGGTAGCATGCTTTGTTTTATAGGAGTTGGTGGCGTTATTACCTGTTGTGCCGCTTTATATCTATCCATTCCTGAATTTTATCAAAATGCTTTCTCCCGTTGTGGCAGTCCCATTATATTTAACCGTAAAACGGGTAAAGTCTATGTTAACGAAAGTGACTTTTTTAACTTTAAGTTTTTACGGCACCCTGCGGTATTTTTACAACCGAAAAAACGCCGAATAAAAGAGTATGATTGGGATGATTTGCATGGTGTTGTTATTCATAACATGTCGCGTAATGCCCTAACCTCGACCGTGCTAATGGTGTGCCAACCTGGCACCCATCAAGTGATTGATCATATTATGTTAGATCCTATTCGAGCTGGCGCAGGGAGTACATTTGTTTGGGGTTGGATC
>NZ_LZGR01000011.1:0-26667 GCF_001690255.1 Gilliamella sp. App2-1 | reverse complement strand
TAAATTATTTTTAATTTATTGTTTTATTTATTTTAATTCATCGATAAAAAAGATTGACTGGAATTTGGATATTTCGATAATAAGCAAATTTAATCGCTTAAAAAGTTTTAAGTTAATATATTAATCTTATTTTTTATTCTTGTTTTTTAAATTGAAATAAACAAGAAAAAGACTATACAATCTCCTTAAACTCTTTCAATTTTGCCATCTATATTTAGCTACAAGCGTTGAAGAATGATATTAGATAAAATACAAAAGTATGAGCTACACAAATGTGATCTAGAAGTAAAAAATATCATGGATGATACCAATAATAGTGAGAAAGATTTCTCTAAATCCCTCCTATTTCGGATAAATTTTAAATTATGATAAAAACTAAAAAAGCGCCTAATTTTTAGCGCTTTTTTTATTGAAGTCAATGATGCTTAATTATGATTATTTAATTTGATCAATATACTCTTTTACAATATTAACGCTCTTTTTAAAAAGTTGTTTTTCGTTATCGGTGAAATCAAGTTGGATCACTTTTTTTATTCCATGCTGATCTAAAATTGCTGGAACACCAATAGCAACATCTTTATAACCATATTCACCATTTAAAATACAAGTGAGCGCTAATGCACGGTGACTATTACTGAATATATGTTGGCAAATCTCGGTAATAGTGCTAGCAATACCGTATTCGGTGCAATGTTTTCGATTCGCGATTTCAAAGCCCATTTTTCGAGCTTGGCTGCCCACTTCTTCAAAATCAATTTTGTTTTTTTGTAAATCATTTAAATTAATACCATAAACCGATGAATGAGACCAAACCGGAAATTGTGAATCACCATGTTCGCCCACAATAAAGGCGTCAATGCTTTGTGGGCCGATGTCCATTTTTTCGCCCAATAATCGACGTAATCGCACCGTATCAAGCCATACCCCTGTGCCAATTACGCGGTGACGCGGTAGCCCTGATAGTTTCCAGACTTGATATGTAATGGCGTCGCAAGGGTTGGTTGCAATTAAGAAGATGCCTTTAAAACCATTACTCATCATATTAGGTACAATGCTAGCAACAATTTTGGATGTGCCAGCGAGTTCTTCGGCTCGGCTTTTTTGGGCAATGCCTGATGTAACGGTGATAATGGCAATATCTATGTCAGTGCAATCAATCGATTCACGCAAGCTAACTTTGACCATATTTTGCCGATAAGCTGCCGCATCTAATAAATCTTGCGCATGCCCATAGGCTAGCTCTTTATTGAGGTCAACGAGTACAATTTCTTCACAAATACCTCGGTTAACCAAAGTATAGGCTGTTGTTGATCCAACATTACCCACGCCGATAATCATGACTTTACGCAGTTTCATATTATGCTCCACTTGATTTAAGAAAAATAAGATAGAACGAAAAAATTCACTTAATAATATACCTTTAATTACTGTCAATAAAGGTAGATTATTGTAAGCCTATAAATTATCTTTCTACTGTAACTATCATTTAAATAGATGGAATTAACTACTATTTAATTTAATTTTATATACAATGAAATACCAACATAACCACGTAATAAATTAATAGAAGTAGTGAAATTTAAAAAAATTTGACTTCTGCTTTCAAATGATAATAATTCTCATTAGTGTTTGTATTTATGGTTGTAAATAATCGATAATACAGTTTCACCATTACAAGTAATTAATTAAATAGATATTTGCTTGATTTGTTAAAAACCATCCCTCAATTTTGCCATTTGATTATGAGTTAAACGCAAGGAGTCGCTAATGAAGTTCAAATTTTTGAAAAATCGTAAAATGTTATTAAAGGTTATTTTAACTTCGTTAATTATTTTGACTGGTCTATTTGAGTCTGCTCATGCGTCAGAAAAGAAATTCAAAGTCGTAACTACGTTTACGATTATTCAAGATATCGCACAAAATATCGCTGGTGATGCTGCTGAGGTTGAGTCAATTACCAAAGCCGGTGCAGAAATTCATGAATACGATCCCACCCCGAAAGACATTACCAAAGTGCTTTCCGCCGATTTAGTGTTATGGAATGGTCTTAATTTAGAACTTTGGTTTAAACGTTTTTTTGAAGATGTCAAAGATGTCCCTTCGATTGTCGTAACAGAAGGTATTGAGCCGATGCCAATTCAAGAAGGCAGCTATAAAGGAAACCCAAATCCGCATGCTTGGATGTCACCAACGTTGGCTTTAACTTATGTTGAAAATATCCGCGCGGCGTTTGTTAAATATGATCCGCAAAATGCGGCGATTTATAATAAAAATGCGGCCGATTATATTGCTAAAATCAAAGCACTTGATGCGCCATTACGTGAGCGTTTAGCTAAAATTCCTGACGCCAAACGTTGGTTAGTTACCAGTGAAGGCGCGTTTAGCTATTTGGCTCGCGACTATAATTTCAAAGAAGCTTACCTTTGGCCTATCAATGCTGAGCAACAAGGTACCCCTCAACAAGTTAGGCATTTAATTGACTTAGTTAAAGCAAATGATATTCCTGTTATTTTTAGTGAGAGTACTATTTCAGATAAACCCGCTAAACAAGTTAGCAAAGAAACCGATATTAAATATGGTGGCGTTTTGTATGTCGATTCGCTTTCAACTAAAAATGGTCCTGTACCCACTTATATTGATCTTCTAAAAGTGACCGTTGAAACTATCGCTAAAGGATTTGAAAAATAATGACTCAAATTTGCTTGAATGTTGATGATATCACCGTGACTTATAATAATGGTCATACCGCAATTTATGATGCTAGCTTTCGCTTAAATGGCGGCACTATCTGCGCGTTAGTCGGCGTTAATGGTAGCGGTAAATCGACATTATTTAAGAGTATTATGGGGATGGTTCGTCCAACTCGTGGCCATGTCACATTTAATGATATGTCAGTTAAGCAGACCTTAAAACAAAATATCATTGCCTATGTGCCACAAACCGAAGAAGTCGATTGGGATTTTCCTGTGCTCGTGTCAGATGTGGTCATGATGGGGCGATATGGACATATGTCCTTTTTGCGTATTCCAAGTAAAGAAGATAAAAAACAGGTCGATCTTGCCCTTGAGCGCGTTAATATGCTCGATTTTAAACATCGTCAAATTGGTGAGCTGTCAGGTGGGCAAAAAAAACGGGTATTTTTAGCTCGAGCGTTAGCTCAGCAAGGTAAAATGCTGTTGTTAGATGAACCCTTTACCGGAGTTGATGTTAAAACTGAAAATGCCATTATTGATCTGTTGAAAGATCTGCGTAAAGAAGGCCATTTGATTTTAGTTTCAACTCATAACTTAGGTAGTGTGCCCGAATTTTGCGATCACGTGGTATTAATTAATCAAACTGTTTTGGCCTTTGGTCCAACTAAAACAACCTTTACACCACAAAATTTAATGACTACCTTTGGTGGTGCCCTGCGTTACCTGAGTTTGTCGGGCGAACAATTGCACGATGATGAAGATCCTCGTAAAGTATCGATCTTAACCGACGATGAACGTGCTGCAATTTTTTATGGGGAAGGTAAGCATGATTCACCCCATCGAGATTTGCTGGTTGACCCTCACGATAATGAACCAAAAGGGTAATAATAAATGGAACTGTTACTTGAACCATTCACCTACGGTTTTATGTTAAAAGCAATTTGGGTAAGTAGTATTGTGGGTGCTGCCTGTGCTTTTTTATCGGCTTTTTTAATGTTAAAAGGTTGGTCACTGATGGGCGATGCGCTTTCGCATTCTGTGGTGCCAGGAGTTGCAGGGGCTTATGCGTTGGGGTTGCCTTATTCTGTTGGTGCTTTTTTTACTGGATTACTTGCTGCACTAGCAATTACGCTCGTGCGAGCCTTTACACGATTAAAAGCAGACGCCATTATCGGTTTTATCTTTTCAACCTTTTTTGCTGTCGGTTTGTTAATTATTTCGCTCAATCCAACATCAATCAATGCGCAAACCATTATATTTGGTAATATTCTAGGGATTGATGATAGTGATATGTGGCAAGTGCAAATCATTATTTTGGTGTCATTTATATTACTTTTCTTTTTTTGGAAAGATTTGTTAGTGGTTTTTTTTGATGAAACCCATGCCCGATCCATTGGTTTAAAACCACTACCGTTAAAAATCCTATTTTTTACCATTTTAAGCGCCTGCACTGTTGCAGCACTACAAACTGTTGGCGCCATTTTAGTGATTGCTATGGTTGTTACACCTGGTGCAACCGCTTACTTATTGACTAATCGATTTTCGCACTTATTGATTATTTCGGTTCTAATTGGTGCTATAACAAGTGCTATTGGCGCTTGGATCAGTTACTTTCTAAATGGTGAAACCGGTGGCGTTATTGTGACGTTGCAAACGCTAATATTTATTGCAGCATTCTTATTTGCTCCACAGCGGGGGTTAATTGTAAATCGCCTTAGGATACGCCAAAGCCGTTTAAATAAAAGGAGGCAGGTATGACAGAGTTTTGGGAATATATCTATTATCCGCTTACTCTTCCTCTTATTCAGCGCGCAATTTTCGCTTCGTTAGCAACCGGTATTGTGTGTGCCCTACTATCTTGTTTTTTAGTATTAAAAGGCTGGTCGTTAATGGGGGATGCGATTTCGCATGCGGTTTTACCTGGCATTGTGCTAGCATATGTAGCAGGTATCCCTATTATCATTGGTGCTTTTGCTTCAGGTCTATTTTGCTCGGTTGCAACAGGTTATATTAAAGAAAATAGTCGCATCAAAGAAGATACGGTCATGGGGATTGTGTTTTCAGGGATGTTTGCTTTTGGTTTAGTATTATTTTCTAAGGTGGATACGTCGCAACATTTAAATCATATTCTATTTGGTAGTGTGCTTGGCACCAGTTATGACGAGCTTAAACAGATCATCTTTATTGCTGTAATTGTGTCGCTTTTAATTATTATTAAACGCCGTGATCTGATGCTCTATTGCTTCGATCCAGTGCAGGCTAAAGTTGTAGGACTGCCCGTTAAGCTACTACATTATGGTTTGTTGAGTGTTCTGGCTTTAACTATTGTAGGATCATTAAAAGTCGCTGGAATGATTTTAGTTATTGCGATGTTGATAGCACCGGGCATCACTGCTTTTTCGTTAAGTAAACGCTTTGAATGGATGCTAGTGATTGCCGTATTGGTTTCGACATTTTCAACGGTGATGGGCACCTTGATAAGTTACTATGGAGATGCGTCAACCAGCGCTTGTATCGTTATTTTACAAGCAACTCTTTTTTTATTTGCCCAGACTTATCAGTTTGTTGCTCACAAAAAAATGCACCGTTAAAGTGATTTTTTTAACTACCACTATTGAAACCATTTTTAAAACTGCTTTTTAATGGCGATAAAAAAACAGCGTAAATAGAGTTGTAACCCTATTTACGCTGCTATTGATGCTTATTACGTTTAATTTTTACTCATCATCCAGATATTTACTGTTATCTGCATAATTATCAAAACGTGAAAACTGACCTTGGAATTTTAATCGTACTTTACCAATGGGACCGTTTCGTTGTTTTCCTAAAATGATTTCGGCAATACCTTTATGTTCAGATGCTTCGTTATACACCTCGTCACGATAGATAAACATAATCACATCAGCATCTTGTTCAATAGATCCCGATTCACGTAAATCTGAGTTAACCGGTCTTTTATCAGCACGTTGCTCTAAGCTACGGTTAAGCTGTGAAAGTGCAACAACAGGAATTTGTAACTCTTTCGCCAAGGCTTTTAATGAGCGCGATATTTCGGCAATCTCTAGGGTACGATTTTCAGAGATATTCGGCACACGCATTAATTGTAAGTAATCGACCATAATCATACTTAACCCTTTATGCTCACGATAAATACGTCTGGCTCTTGAACGCAACTCCATTGGCGTTAGACCAGATGAGTCATCAATATAAATATTTTTCTTTTCCAGCAATAAGCCCATAGTGCTTGAAATTCTTGCCCAATCATCGTCTTGTAGTTGCCCTGTTCTAATTCGGGTTTGGTCAACACGCGAAAGTGACGCTAACATACGCATCATAATTTGTTCTGATGGCATTTCTAAGCTAAATATTAATACTGGCTTTTCTTGCTCTAGGGCAGCATTTTCACACAAATTCATGGCAAATGTGGTTTTACCCATTGATGGCCTTGCTGCAATAATAATTAAATCAGAACGCTGTAAACCAGCCGTCTTTTTATCTAAATCAATGTAACCAGTTGAAACCCCTGTCACACCATCATGCGGGCGTTGGAACAATTCTTCAATCTTAGCTACCGTTGCTTCTAACACTTCGGTAATACTTTTTGGACCCTCACCTTGTTTAGTCCGGCTTTCAGCAATTTGGAAGATTTTACTTTCCGCCAAGTCTAATATTTCGGTACTATCGCGCCCTTCGGTAGCATAACAGTTATCAGCAATATCATTTGATGCGCTGATTAATTCGCGCAAAATCGCTTGTTGGCGAATAATATCGCTATAAGCAACAACATTAATCGCACTTGGGGTGTTTTTAGAAAGCTCCGCCAAATAAGCAAAACCACCTACATCGGCTAATAGATCTTTACTTTCAAGACTTTCTGAAAGGGTAATTAAATCAATTGGTGTCCCTTTGCTGACCAAGGTATGCATTTCAGAAAAAATCAATTGATGATGACGCGAGTAAAAATCCCGCTCAGTGATCATTTCAGATACCGCATCCCAACGTTGATTATCAAGCATCAAGCTACCCAGCACCGCTTGTTCAGCTTCGATCGAGTGCGGTGGAAGCTTGATATTGTGCAGATTTGATTTTTTCGTATCTTGATTTTTATAATCTTTGTTTGTGCTTGTTCGATCAGTATTCATTACATTCATCTTTTGTTCTAAATTGAATTTATTGCTAAGCTACGTTGCTTATTTTAAAAATAATGGACCTAAACTCGGATCGGGTATTTGGTATTCGGATGGATAATCCACCTGAACTAAATATAATCCTTCCGGTTTTGCTGTTGCGGCGGCTTGCGTTCTGTCCTTAGCTTGCAGAAGTTCATAAATCCACTCTGGACGCTGATTACCCGCACCAACTTCAAGTAAACTCCCCACAATATTGCGTACCATATGGTGCACAAATGCATTAGCTTTAATATCAACAATAATATATGTACCTTGCCTTGTCACTTCAATGTGATGAATATTGCGCCAAGGCGTTCTTGATTGGCATTGAGCTGCTCGAAATGATGAAAAGTCGTTTTCACCTAATAAATACTGCGCAGCTTGGTGCATTAATATTTCGTTTAATGGCAAATAATAATGTGACACCCCTTTAGCTAAAATAGCTGGACGATAGCGATGATTATAGATCACATAACGGTAACGTCGAGCTGTCGCACTAAACCTTGCATGAAAACTATCCTCAACTATTTGCGACCAGCGCACTGCAATATTATCCGGTAAATGCGAATTAACCCCCATTGTCCAAGCACTCGGTGAGCGCTCAGCTTGGGTTTCAAAATGCACAACTTGTCCTGTCGCATGCACGCCAGCATCGGTTCGACCCGCACAAAATACGTTGATTGGCTCATTAGCAATAATGGATAACGCAGATTCTAGCCTTTCTTGGATAGAATCGACAGACTGCTGGCGTTGCCAGCCAAAATAACCACTGCCATCATATTCAATACCAAGGGCAATTTTATATATAGTCATTAATGAGGATCTCAAGCGTCTCAATTAACATCAACGCCCCTAAATAACGAATATTATCGGCTACTGACCAAAATTGAATTTGTTCATAATGACCATAACTGTGTCTTAGATTTGCCAACTTTATAACCAAATTGTGTTCTGATTCGGTACTGACTTCGGTCACTGGCGTTGGCAAATTATCGCCTTGCACTTCAACACCAAATTCACCAAAGCGTGCCATATTTAATTCAATTGGCAAACTACTTGATACATTAATAGCTTGTGACACGCCATAAAACACGGGCACAATCACTGACTCAATAGAAACAGGAAGTTCATAATTACTCAATACTTTACGGATTTGATCAACTTGGGATTTTTCTCCAAGTATTACATTGTGATGTTCGTGTGATACCGGTAATAAATTAAAAGCTAATTGCTTATCAAATAGTTGATTATCAACCGGCATACCATTTAACAAGCGGGCACTTTGCCCTGCCAGTTCATTCACGCCAGATTTGCCATACAATGATGCTGGGATAAAACTAGTCGCATGTAAATTTGTTAATAATTCCATATCAGTTAACGAAGCAACACAACGCAACAACTGACACACTGTGGCACTAGCAACGGCGATAATGTTTTCATTACGGTATTCGGTCAATACACTATTATTAACTTTAGGTACCACTAATGGAATATGATCTTGCTGAGCAAAATAACCACTTGCATCAATCACTACACACCCCGATTCTGCTGCGACTTGCGCATACTTTTCACTGGTTTTAGCATCAGCAACAAAAAAAGCAAAGTGGCACTCGCTCCAGTCCATTTGTGTACTGTCAATCACTGTTAAATTTTTGCCAGCAAAGCGAACAATTTCGCCAGCACTATTATCGCTACCCACGAGATAGAGATTTTCAATTTTCAGACTACTGTCTTGTAAACTACGTTGCTGTAGCAACTCAACTAGCGCAGAGCCAACTTGGCCTGTCGCCCCCACAATAGCAATATTCCATGCAGACATATTTATAAACCCAATAAAAAATTTAGCGGTAATTATATCACTTTATTGTCAAAGATAGCGGAAAAAGATACATGACGATAGCATTAGATGAATAGTTTTTATTTGACTGAAAGTATGAACATTAAAAGGATAAGCCATCATCAAGAAGGCATTGTTGATACTGAGCTTTTAATAATACTCGGAAATGAACTAAGCAGTTTACATTTTCATAGGTTATTTGACTATTCAAACAAATAAGATGATTTTTTAGTCTTCACCAATAACAAATTATCTTTTACTAATAAAATTTATACTCACTTATTATAATGATTGCCAAATAATACTAATTAGCTAACTCATCTTCCACATGTTTGATTGCCTGCCGATGTTGATCAATTAAGCAAGTCAAAACTTTGTCTAAATAAGGTTCAATATCACTTTCATAAATCGGCGCTGGTGTAATTAAACACGCTGTATTTATATTTTGTTCCAATGCCAGCAATGAATCTTGCTGTTGTTTTTTATTATCAAGCTGCTTTACTTTTCCTTTTAGCTGATCTTGATAGTAATGATAAACTCTAGAAGCGAGACTATAATCGGAAGAGTCATCCTTAGATGATTGATCAAAAAGTACAATTGACTCTTCTAATGTTAAACCATACTCAACAGCACCTTCGTGAAATTTAGTATTAAATTGGTTAGGATAGATAATTTGATAAGTTGCTTCTGGCATATTGATTTGCATCTCTTTAAGCCCAAATTTCATATTACTTGTGTCAATATTGTAATGCTTCCATAATGTAGGAAACGTTCCAGACTCATCCTCAATCGGTTCTGATTTTATTGACAATAATGTGTAAATATCCCCACTTGGTGCAATATAGTAATGCTGATAGCCATTCCAAAGAGTAGGATTATTAGAAAAAGAGTGATTTGCTAAAAAAAGCTCATCAATTACCTGATTTTTACGGATTAAAGATAACGTAATCTCTCGCCCTGAATGAGGTAAATCTTCCTCGTTTTTATTCTTAGAATTAATTGGGCTAATGCTCAATTTTAGTTGAAAATCATTACCATTATAGACAATAGGATCATCATCGATTAATTTATCTAACTGTTTAAAATCAAATTTCAAATTATTGAGTGGGCAACGGCTAGCATATTTTAGTTTTTCTTTTTTATCGAGTTGATGATATTCATCTTCGTTTCTAGCGCAATCTTGTTGCAATTGATGCATATCAACACTCATAAAAAATGATTCACCACGATATTTAGGGTTGATATCAAGTAATTGCCCCCAGGCACAATAACTAAACATAAATAAAATTGCAACCAATAAAAATTTCAGTTTCATATCAAATTCCTTTTATCCCTCTTATTTTAGTATGGCTTGATGCTATCTTTTTTGTTAATAGAATAAGACATTAAGCTTTACCTAAATTTTTAATAATTATTCTTTTATTCAAATATATTTTTTGCACTATATAACATAGTTATATTACTTATGTCATATTTTTGATAAAGCATATCCATTTTAGTTTCTTTAAATATCTGTAATGAATATTTTGGAACACAGATCGACAAAACAAAATTCAATCTCTTACAAATTAACCTAATATCGGTAAAGTAATAAGTCACTTTAATTCACTTTTATTCGTGATTATGACAAAAATTACCCTATCAACGATTGCCAAAAAAGCTAATATTTCTATTGCTTCAGTTTCTCGAGTATTAAAAAAACCACATTTGACATCGCCTCAAACTCAGTTACGTGTTTATCAAGCGATTGAAGCGTTAAATATGGACACATCAAAAAACTTCACTCCTTATCAACCAACACATAACAGTAAGAAAATATTAATTATTGATAATCAACTGTTTTCAAAAAGCTTAATCAATATTGGTTTAGAACAAGTTTTAAAAGAAGAACAGTATCAACTGTTTTATCTGCAGTTCCCTTATAATAAAAAAAGTGATATTCACCATATTATTCGTTATGTTGCTCAAAACGCTTTTGATGGGATTATCATTATTAATGATGCTCCCTACTTAAAAACACTAATTTCTTATAAAAATACATTACCACCAATTGTATTAGTTAATCACTTTTCACTTGATTTTGTTTGTGTTCACTTTGACCATTTATTCATTGGGTATCAACTAACACAATATTTGATTGATAATTATCATACTCAAATTGCTATTTTGCTCAATGATGACAAAGCGATGAATTCAGTACTTTTATTACAAGGTTATAAGCAAGCTTTGTTACGGGCAAATATTCGTATCGAACCTCGATATATTATTCAAGGCTGTTTTACTTATCAACATGCTACGTCAGCTATTAAAAAATTAATAAACGGCACAAAATTACCCACTGCGGTGATTTGCGCCGATAATTTTAGCTTAAATTATTTAGATGAAAATCATTATAAAAAGCAATACAATCAATCACCTGATAGCATGGTTTTGGGAGCATTGCATCAAGCTAATGAAAGTAAACCTAAACTGACTAAACCGCTTACTATTTCGTATTTTAGCGCATCAAAAGAACTTAAACACAATGAATTAGATAGATTATGCCGGATTAATAAACCATTGTTTAACATGGGGCAAATGTCAGCAACTATACTGTGTGATATTATTAAAGGCACATCAAAATCTATTAAGCACTGTACATTTATTAAAACTGAGCCGATATTTTATTAATTAGCTAAATTTAACTTATTGTTAGCTTTTTAATTGCTATTAAAATTAAATTTAGCATTTAACAAAAATACCTAATTAATTACGAGGTTGATATTAAGCGTTTTGGTAATAACTTGTTATTTTGCATCACACCAGCACCAATAAATTGCTGACCTTGATAAATTCGCACCAAGGTTTCAGCATGTGTGGAATTTTCAAGTTCAATGGTTCGGCCTAACAATATATCTTTACCTTGTGCATTAGTCAGCGTGATTTTTGGGCGATCTTGTAACGGGCTATCAACAGGCATTAACAGTTCATCTTTTTCAGACCTATTTTGTAATGAATCTAAGGTAACCATTTTATCAATTGGATAATTAGATACTTGTAATCGTCTTAAATAAATTATATGCGCTCCACAATCCAGTAATTCACCTAAATCATCAATGATAGTGCGAATATAGGTGCCTTTAGAGCAGTGTATTTCTAGCGTTAATTCGTTTTTTATGGCATCAAATTGGATAAATTGATTTTCGTAAACGGTAATAGGTCTAGCTTCACGTTCAATGACAATACCTTGGCGAGCATATTCGTAAAGTGGTTTACCTTGATATTTTAAAGCCGAAAACATGGTTGGCACCTGTAAAATATTACCTCGAAAATGCGTTAAAGCTTGGTTAATTTGCGATTCGTTCACTTTCACAGTTTTGGTACAAATAATTTGACCATCAGCATCAGAGGTATCTGTTCGTTCACCAAGTTTGGCGATCACTCGATAACGTTTGTCTGAATCCAATAAATACTGTGAAAATTTGGTTGCTTCACCAAAACAGATAGGCAGCATACCTGTTGCTAATGGATCAAGTGCCCCTGTGTGCCCGGCTTTTTTAGCATTAAATAGCCATTTCACTTTTTGCAGCGCATCATTGGATGTCATGCCTTGTGGTTTGTCTAGTAACAAAACGCCGTGAAGATCACGGCGAGTTCTTTTTATATTCATCATTTATTTTATACTGAAACGCATAGCTACCTGAAACTTTTTGACAAACTTCAGGGCTATTTTTTAATATTAATCTTTATGACGTTCGTTATCATGCTTGATAACATCTGCCACCAAACTTGACATTTGCATACCTTTAACGAGTGACTCATCGTAAAAGAATTTGATCTCAGGAATGATTCGCAAACGCATCGCTTTGCCAATTAACGTGCGAATATAACCTTTAGCGTCATTAAGTACCGCTAAACCTTGTTCAATCACTTGAGGATCATCATCATTTAAAAAAGTGACAAACACTTTAGCATAGGCAAGATCGCGCGAGATATCAACACCCGAAACAGTGACCATGCCAAGACGAGGATCTTTGATTTCTCGTTGTAAGATAATTGCAATTTCTTTTTGTAATTCATGCCCAACTCGAGATGAACGATTAAATGCTTTTGCCATATCTATTTCCCTTAAAAAATGAATAAGCAAGGCTAAAACCTTGCTTATAACATTAATACGTTGTAATTAGATCGTACGTTTGATTTCGATAGTTTCAAAGACTTCAATCGTATCGCCAACACGAACATCGTTGTAGTTACGCACACCAATACCACATTCGGTTCCGTTACGCACTTCGTTAACATCATCTTTAAAGCGACGTAATGATTCGAGTTCACCTTCATAGATAACCACGTTATCACGTAGAACACGAATTGGGTTGTGACGTTTAACCACACCTTCGGTTACCATACAACCGGCAATTGCACCAAATTTAGGTGATTTAAATACATCACGCACTTCAGCAAGACCAATAATTTCTTGTTTGTATTCTGGTGCAAGCATACCGCTCATGGCTTGTTTAACTTCGTCAATCAGATCATAAATTACTGAATAGTAACGAAGATCTAAGTTTTCTGATTCAATTACTTTACGCGCTGACGCATCGGCACGAACATTAAAGCCTAAAATAATCGCATTTGATGCTGCAGCCAGTGATGCATCGGTTTCAGTGATACCACCCACACCTGAACCGATAATTTTAACTTTAACTTCATCAGTTGATAGTTTAAGTAATGAATCAGAGATCGCTTCAGTAGAACCTTGAACATCTGCTTTTAATACAATATTAAGCTCAGAAACATCGCCTTCTGTCATATTGGTAAACATGTTTTCAAGTTTCGCTTTTTGTTGACGTGCTAGTTTCACATCACGGAATTTACCTTGTCGATAAAGGGCAACTTCACGTGCTTTCTTTTCATCACGCACAACGGTGGCTTCGTCACCTGCTGATGGCACGCCAGACAAGCCAAGGATCTCAACCGGTATTGATGGACCCGCTTCAGTCACTTCTTTACCTAATTCATTACGCATTGCTCGAATTCGTCCGTATTCAAATCCACAAAGAACGATATCGCCTTTACGTAAAGTTCCTGATTGAACTAGTACCGTTGCAACAGAACCACGGCCTTTATCAAGGAATGATTCAATCACAACACCACTTGCCATACCTGTTTCGTATGCAGTTAATTCAAGTACTTCAGCTTGTAATAAGATCGCTTCAAGAAGTTGATCAACGCCTGTTCCTGCTTTTGCTGAAACATGCACAAACTGAGTATCACCGCCCCAGTCTTCTGACATTACGCCATATTGCGCAAGTTCACCTTTTACGCGCTCAGGATCTGCTTCGGGTTTATCAATTTTGTTTACTGCAACCACCATTGGCACATTTGCCGCTTTAGCATGTTGAATCGCTTCAATGGTTTGTGGCATCACGCCATCATCCGCTGCAACAACAAGTACTACAATATCCGTTGCTTTAGCACCACGTGCACGCATAGAAGTAAATGCTGCATGACCAGGGGTATCTAAGAAAGTAATTTCTCCATTTGGAGTCTTCACATGATAAGCACCGATATGTTGTGTAATTCCACCTGCTTCACCAGAAGCCACTTTTGCTTTACGAATATAGTCAAGTAATGAGGTTTTACCATGGTCAACGTGTCCCATAATAGTGACTACAGGTGCACGAGAAACTTTTTCAGCACCAGTATCACGATCGCTCATAAGAGATTCTTCAAGCTCATTTTCACGGCGAAGTACAACTTTATGTCCCATCTCTTCAGCAACTAATTGTGCTGTTTCTTGATCGATAACCTGATTAATGGTTGCCATTGCACCCATTTTCATCATAGTTTTAATCACTTCAGAGCCTTTTACCGCCATTTTATTAGCCAGTTCGGCAACGGTGATTGTTTCACCAATAACCACATCACGGTTAACTGCTTGAGCAGGTTTTGTAAAGCTTTGTTGTAAAGTACTTTTACCCTTCTTTTTATGACCACTACGCGTCACTGCGCGTGCTTCTTCACGTTCTGCTTTACCTTCAGATAATTTACTGCTTTTTTTCTGCTTGGTTTGTTTGGCATTACGGCCTCGCCCTCGAGCACTTTCAACTTCACGATCGGTATCATCTTCTGCTGCTCTTGCGTATTTAGAGGTTGTCACATGATAATCTTCATCTTCTATATGATCGCTATCATCAACTTCATTATATTGTTCCGCTAATTTACGCGCTTCTTCAGCCATACGCTTAGCATCTTCTTCTAATTTGCGGCGACTTTCTTCTTCAGCTTTACGTTTAATTTCATTCGCCTCAACTTCTAAACGTGCTTTTTCTTCTTGCGCTTTTTTCACTTTTGGATCGATTGATTGTTCTTGAGCCGCTTTCTCTTTTTCCTCTTGAGCACGTTTTTTTGCCTCTTGTGCGGCTTTCTTTTCTTGTTCTTCAGCTTCTTTACGTGCTTTTAATTCGGCTTCTTGCTTAGCTTTTTGTTCAGCTTCTAGGCGTGCTTTTTCTTGTTCTGCAGCAATGTCAGCAGGAACACGTTTAACAAAAGTTCGCTTTTTACGGACTTCCACTTTAATTTCTTTGCTTTTACCACCACCGCTCGACACATTCAAGGTTGAGTGCTTTTTACGTTGCAACGTTAACTTTGTTGGGCCTTGCTGAGGATTCAAGTGAGCAAGCAAAACTTCTTTTTCCTTTTGTGTAACAGTATCAGATGCAGATTTCTTTATACCTGCATCAGCAAACTGTTGCAAAAGTGTTTGCACTGGAGTATTTATCTCTTGAGCCAGTGTTTCTATTGATACTTTGGTCATGTATTACTTTCCCTCAATTATTCATCTGCAAACCAACAAATATTACGTGCAGCCATAATAAAATCGCCAGCTTGTTCGCTTGTTATTCCTTCAATATCGGCTAGATCATCGGTACCTTGTTCAGCTAAATCTTCCAAAGTAATGATGTCATGTTGTACTAATTGATAGGCTAACTCTTGTGTCATACCTGGCAGTTCAAGTAAATCTTGAGCAGGTTGTTTATCGCCACTATTTGCTAGTGCAATTGTTGTTAATGCATCTTTTGCTCGATTTCTTAATGTTTCAACGAGTTCTTCATCAAGCTCTTCGATTTCAAGCAATTCGTCAACTGGCACATAGGCAAGTTCCTCAAGTGAGGTAAATCCTTCTTCAACTAATAGGTGTGCAAGTCCTTCGTCAATATCAAGATGTTTAATTAAATTATTGATTGCAGCAAAAGATTCTGCATGGTGTTTTTCTTGCAAATCTTCAGTGCTCATCACATTTAATGTCCAACCAGTAAGCTGAGAAGCTAAACGGATATTTTGACCATTTCGACCAATAGCTTGTGGTAAGGTTTCGGCATTGACTGCAACATCCATAGTATGTTTATCTTCATCAACAACGATGGAAACGACATCGGCTGGTGCCATAGCATTAATTACATATTGTGCAGGGTTATCATCCCATAAAACAATATCAATACGTTCACCACCAAATTCATTCGATACAGCTTGTACACGCGCACCTCGCATACCAACACATGCACCAACAGGATCAATACGACGGTCATTACTGCTAACTGCAATTTTAGCACGCGACCCCGGATCGCGAGCCACACCTTTGATGTCGATCATTTCTTCGCCAATTTCGGGCACTTCAATACGGAACAACTCTTCCATCATTTCAGGATTTGAACGGCTGATACAAAGTTGTGCTGGTTTATTATTTTGTTCTACAAGATATAAAATACCACGGACGCGGTCGCCAATGCGGAAGTTTTCACGCGGGAGCATATCATGGCGTGACATCATTGCATCAGCATTGTTGCCTAAGTCAAGAATTACGCTATCGCGATTAGTTTTTTTGACAATACCTGTCACAATATCACCAATACGATTTCTAAACATGTCAATCACCATTGCACGTTCAGCTTCGCGCACTTTTTGCACAATTACTTGTTTTGCCGTTTGCGTAGTAATACGGTCAAAAGCAACAGATTCAATTTGTTCTTCAATATAATCGCCAAGTTGTACTGATGAGTCTTCGTATTGTGCTGCATCTATTGTTATTTCTTTCGTTGGTTGAGAAACTTCGTTAACAACATGCCAACGGCGGAATGTGTCATAATCACCAGTTTTGTGGTCAATTTTTACTACAACATCAATATCAACAGCATGTTTCTTTTTAGTGGCCGTTGCTAATGCGGTTTCTAACGCTTCGAAAATTTTATCGCGCGTAAGCGCTTTTTCGTTTGATACCGCTTCAACAACAGCTAAAATTTCTTTATTCATCCTTTATATCCGCACTCTATTTAAGGTTAAAATTAGGTACAATGTTTGCTTTTTGAATATTGCTAAAAGCAAACACTTCATCATTATCATCTACCGTTAATGTAATCATTTCACTATCGATAGACTTAATCCGTCCTTTCCATTTGCGGCGGTTGGCAACAGGAATACGTAGACTCACTGTGACTTCTTCACCAACAAAGCGCTGATAATGTTCAAGCGTAAACAAAGGTCTATCCATACCCGGCGATGAAACTTCAAGATTGTAAGCATCTTTGATAGGGTCTTCAACATCAAGCACCGTGCTAATTTGTCGACTAACATCAGCACAATCATCAACAGTTATACCATTTTCACTATCAATATAAACTCGTAACACAGGATAACGGCCACGAATATATTCAACGCCAACTAACTCAAAACCTAGTGCATTCACTGGCTCTTGAATGATATCGGTCAATTGCTGTTCTATATTAGCCAAACAAACCTCCACTGCAGAAAATAAAAAAGGGCATATAGCCCAACATTTCTTTTAAACTTACGCTTAAATAACAACACGAAAAAAAACCTCGACATGCGAGGCTTACATTTAAAAACTAACTATAATGAAGCCACTTCATTCGAACTTTCAAACAATAACAGGATAGATTGATTTATGAATGAAAATTTAAGTGGTTGCGGGGGCTGGATTTGAACCAACGACCTTCGGGTTATGAGCCCGACGAGCTACCAAGCTGCTCCACCCCGCGATAGATGGATGAGAATTATACGGCATTTTCAATAAAATGCAACTGCAAATCAAGTTAATTTTAAAGCGTATACCAATTAAATTAAGCATAACTAATTAACTAATATTGGCACAATAATTCGTTTTTCAAGTCGATTATTGCGCCCATTACTTTTTGCCATCAATTACTTGCTAGTTGCCTTTTTCATTATTTGGACAAAATTGGCTAATTGGTTAATCATTTGCTCAGGATTATCAAGGTTTTTCTCAATAATTTTAACCGTTGCTGATCCGCTAATCGCTCCAGCCGCACCTGATTTAATCGCTTCGCTAACTTGAGTTGGCTCGGAAATACCAAATCCTTGTAGAGCCGGAGGCGCTCCAAACTCAATTAATTTTTTTAACAAATGCGTAAGTGGTTTATTAGCGCGATTTTCAGCACCAGTAACACCTGCACGTGAGACCAAATAGGTATAACCTTTACCATGCTTAGCAATATTTCTAATGACTTCATCATCAGCATTAGGTGGACAAATAAAAATTGGCGCTATATTGTATTTTTCTGCTGCAACTGTAAATTCTTTTGCATATTCAACAGGTAAATCGGCAATCAATACCGAATCAACTCCCGCTTTGGTGCACTTAGCATAAAAATTGTCGATACCTTTATTGAAAACTAAATTAGCATAAATAAGTAATCCTATTGGGATATTAGCATATTGCGCTCTCACATTAGTTAGAATCTCAAAACACTTTTCAACGGTTATTCCACCTTTGAATGCACGAATATTGGCATTTTGGATGGTTGGACCATCGGCCATCGGGTCTGAAAATGGAATGCCTAACTCTAACGCATCGGCGCCCGACTCAATCAAAGTTTGGATGATTTTAAACGACTGTTCTGGTGTTGGATCGCCAACCGGTACAAAAGGAACAAAAGCGCCGCGTTTTTCGGCTGTTAATGTGGCAAACAGTTCTTGATAACGGTTCATTCGATTTCTCCTTTTGCTTTTAAAATATCATAAACAGTGAAGATATCTTTATCGCCACGACCCGATAGATTAACGATTAATAACTGTTCTTTATTGGGATTTTCTTTAATCATTTTCATGGCATAGGCTAATGCATGTGATGATTCTAGCGCAGGGATAATGCCCTCATGCCGCGATAAGGCCTTAAAGGCATCAAGCGCTTCATCATCAGTAATTGACACATAATTAGCGCGACCAATACTATCTAAATACGCATGCTGTGGCCCAACCGATGGGAAGTCAAGTCCTGCTGATATCGAATATGATTCTTCAATTTGCCCTTCATCTGTTTGCATCATTGGCGATTTCATACCAAAATAAATCCCCAATTTACCATGTTTAAGCGAAGCGCCATGTTCACCGGATTCGATACCATGACCACCGGGCTCAACACCTATTAATCTGACCGATTTATCGTCAATGAAATTAGCAAACATACCAATAGCATTTGAACCACCGCCAACACAAGCAATCACCGCATCTGGCAAGCGCCCTTCTTTTGCAAGAATTTGCTGTTTTGCCTCACGACTGATCATTTGCTGAAATTCACGCACAATGGTTGGAAAAGGGTGCGGACCCGCAGCCGTACCAAGCATATAATGGGCTTTTTCATAACTTCCAGACCAATCGCGCAATGCTTCGTTACAGGCATCTTTTAAGGTTGCAGATCCTGTTTCAACTGGGATTACCGTTGCCCCCATGAGTCGCATTCTAAACACATTCGGTGCTTGGCGTTTAACATCTTTCGCACCCATATAAATTCGGCATTTTAAACCCAGTAATGCACACGCTAAAGCTGATGCTACTCCATGTTGCCCTGCACCTGTTTCAGCAATAATTTCGGTTTTCCCCATTCTTTTTGCAAGTAAGGCTTGTCCTAAAACTTGGTTCGTTTTATGTGCACCGCCATGTACCAAATCTTCCCGTTTTAAATAAAGCTTGGTTTTCGTGCCAGCGGTGAGATTTTTGCATAAAGTTAATGCGGTTGGTCTGCCTGCATAGTTAACTAATAAATCGTTAAATTCTTTTTGAAAGTTAGGATCGTTGATAGCCGAAATAAAGGCGTCCTCGAGTTGCTCAAGTACCGGCATTAATATTTGGGGAACATATTGCCCACCAAATTCGCCAAAGTAAGGATTTAATTTAGACATTACCATTCCTTTTTTAAATTAAAAATTAAATTTGTTCAAATGCAGCTTGGATTTTTTGTTTATCTTTAATGCCTGGTGAAACTTCAACCCCTGAATTAAGATCAACCCCCACCACACCCATCGCTAAAGCTGCCTTTATATTCTGTGGATTAATACCACCAGCTAAAATGACATTATTTAAATTGTGATCAACAAGCATTGTCCAATCAAAACATTCGCCCGTGCCACCAGCCCCATTATCAAATAGGTAACGTGAAACTAATGGGTTATCATGTTTGGGAATGATGCCTCCAATACTTAATGCTTTCCAAATTTGGCAAGTTTTAGGTAATCCTTGTCGCAATGTTTCGATATAGTTTTCATCTTCATCACCATGCAGTTGGACGGCATATAAAGATAACTGTTTTGCTATTTGGCATACGGTTTCAATGTCTTCATTTCGAAAAACACCAACCCAATTCAGCGGTGCTGAGGCAATCACTGAGCGTGCTTTAATTGGCTGAATATAACGTACTGAATTTGTCACAAAAATCAAACCACCATAGACAGCACCGGCTTGATAAGCATTGATTGCATCTTCAGTACGTGTTAAACCACAAACTTTATTTTCACCTAACATTACTTTACGAATTGCCAACGTCAAATTGGGTTCTGACATTAACGCACTACCAATTAAAAATCCGTTAGCATAATGACTGAGATCTTTAACCTGATTGTGAGTATAAATACCTGACTCACTAATAATAATGCGATCGGCAGGAATTGACTTAGATAAGGCTTTTACTCGATTTAGATCAACCGTCAGATCCCTTAAGTTACGATTATTAATACCGATTACTTTTGCACCCAATTGGATGGCTCTTTCAACTTCGCTTTCAGTACTAGCTTCTGTCAATATGCCCATATTGAGCTGATGAGCAATGTTGCTTAGATGACGATATTCATCATCCGTCAAAATAGATAGCATTAATAGTACTGCGTCTGCTTGATAATAACGCGCTAAATAGATCTGATACTCATCGATAATAAAATCCTTACAAAGTACCGGTTGCGACACTTCATTGCGAACAATTGGCAAAAATTCAAAATGACCTTGAAAATATTTTTCGTCAGTCAGCACCGAAATAGCCGAAGCATAATCTTTATAAACCTTAGCAATACTAGAGGGATTAAAGTCATCACGAATTAATCCTTTTGACGGTGATGCTTTTTTACACTCTAAAATAAAGACAGTTTCGGGTTGATTTAGCGCTTGATAAAAATTGCGATCACTGGGTGTTATTACTGATTTGAACATTGCAAGTGGCTTTGCTGCCTGCTGCTCAGTTAACCAAATTTGTTTATCTTCAATGATCTTTTTTAATACTGTTGCCATTTCAACATTTTTTGCTAAGGCTGCAATTGCCATGTTGTTCTCCATTTGTTATCTTGCTGCTAATTGTTGTAATAGCGCATAAGCTTTACCACTGCGCATCATGGTTATTGCCCTTTGTGCATTTTGTTTTAAATTTGATTCGCCAAACAAGCTCATTAACATTGCCACATTTGCGGCAATTGCTGATTCGTGTGCTGGCTTTCCGTGACCTTGTAAAATAGCAATTAACATATCACGATTCTGCTCAGGTGTACCGCCTTCAATATCTTTTAAGCTAAATGTTGGTAACCCAAAATCGTCCGGTGTAAGCGTAAAATAACGGATTCCGCCATTTTTCACTTCAGCAACGTGAGTTTTGCCATGAATGGCGACTTCATCCATGCCTGCACCATGCACCACATAAGCATGTTGATAGTTAAGCATTTGTAATGTTTCGGCAATCGGCTTGATTAAATCTAGATGATACACGCCAAGCAAAATACGTTTAGGCCGAGATGGATTAATCAACGGTCCAAGGACATTAAAAATAGTGCGTGTTTTTAACTGCTGACGAACTGACGCCGCATGACGGAAGCCTGAATGATATTGCTGCGCAAACAAAAAACACACGCCAAGCTCATCTAATGCTTGACGAGAAGCTTGTGCCGACATATTTAATTTAATGCCTAACGCAGAAAGCACATCCGAAGAACCTGACTTACTCGATACACCACGATTACCATGTTTGGCCACTTTATAACCCAATGCTGCAGCCACAAAGGCGCTGGCAGTTGAGATATTAATGCTATTGGTGCCATCGCCACCGGTGCCAACAATATCGGTAAAATCATAATCGGGAATGTCAAAAGCGTCAGCATTTTCAAGTAAAGCTTGAGCAGCACCAGCAATCTCATCCGGTTTTTCACCTCGAACTTTCATACTAATAATTGCGGTAGCCAATACTGTTGGTTCAATCTTACCTTGAATAATTAAATTAAACAGTATGTTACTTTCTGCTTGTGTGAGCACTTGCCCTAAATATAATTTATTAAGAATCGGCTGAATATTGTACTCTTGCTTGTCAACAATAGCATCTTGTTTTGGTTTTGCTTTTTTGTCTGGTGGATTCAGTGCCCATGCAATTGTTTGCTCTAATAGTTTTACCCCTTGAATGGTTAGAATTGATTCGGGATGAAATTGAAACCCACAAACGCGATCTTCATCATTACGCACTGCCATGACAATATTATTGCAAAGCGCATTAATAGTGAGTGTTTTCGGGATGTTTTCGCCTTTTAAAGAGTGATAACGCGCAACCGGTAGCGGATTCGGTAATCCTTTAAACATCGCTTGTTCATCATGTTCAATTAGCGAGGCTTTACCATGCAAAATATCGCCGGCGGGTACAATTGTTCCACCATAGGATTCAACAATGGCTTGATGACCAAGGCAGATACCAATAATAGGTATTTTACCTTTTAAGCGTTTGAGCAATTCAGGCATGCAGCCAGCCTCGCTCGGTGCGCCAGGACCGGGCGATAACATTAAAATAGGATTTTGCATTTGTGACAGTTTTTCAATAATTACATCAACAGGAATGGTATTTCGATAAATAGTCACACAATGCTTGCTATTACGTAATTGATCAACCAAATTGTAAGTAAAGGAATCAATATTATCGATAAATAAGATATTAGCCATTAAAATACACCCTCTACATTATGTGCTGCCATGATGGCTCTAACTACGGCACGTGCTTTATTGCGTGATTCATCGGATTCGGATTGTGGATCAGAATCTAACACCACTCCCCCTCCTGCTTGTACTGTTGCTATGCCATCTTCAACATAAGCACTACGAATGACAATACAGGTATCCAAATCACCATTTGCGGTAAAATAACCAACCGCGCCACCATAGCTACCCCGTTTAACTTTTTCTGATTCGGCAATTAATTGCATCGCACGAATCTTGGGTGCGCCAGTTAATGTGCCCATATTCATAGTGGCTTGATAAGCATGCAGCGCATCTAAATCACTTCGTAACTGCCCCACCACACGCGAAACCAAATGCATCACAAACGAGTAACGATCCACTTTTAATAACTCTTTGGTGTAGCGAGTACCGGATTTACAAATGCGAGCTAAATCGTTACGCGCTAAATCCACTAACATTAAGTGCTCAGCCAATTCTTTTTTATCGGTACGCATTTCAAGCTCTAAGCGACTATCTAAATCAAAATCAATCTCGCCATTGACGGTTATTCCACGTGGACGGGTGCCTGCAATAGGGTAGATTTCAACTTGATTAGTTGCTTTAGTGTATTTAAGTGCACTTTCAGGCGATGCGCCAAATAATATAAAATCGTTATCTTGCATATAAAACATATAAGGACTTGGATTATTGTTTTTTAATACCTGATAAGCCGATAACGGATTAGGGCAAGGTAACGAAAAACGCCTTGACGGTACCGCTTGGAAAATTTCTCCCTGCTGAATCGCATCTTGCATCTTTTTGACAATCGTATTGAAATCATCATCACTTTTATTACAAGTAACCTTGATATTTACTAGCGACTGCGTTTGGATAGTTTTCATAGGTTGATTTAAAGTTGCTTCTAGTTCGGCTAATCTTAGTGCCAAGCGTTCAACTTCTAGCTTGTCTGATGTAAAGGCTGTTGCTTTTAAAATTGACACATGATCTTGATGATTTATTTCTAATAATGTTTCAGCCAAATAAAAACAGAAATCTTGGCACCGCTGATCAGAAGATAAAATAGGCAGATTTTCAAAACCAGCAACAAGGTCATAACAAAATAACCCGCCAACAAAAACCGCATCTTGACCGCATTGCTTAGGAATATTCACAATAGTTAACAATGTGCGTAATGCGTCAAAGATTGAGAGTGACTTTAATCGGGAATCTTCATCTTGCAGGTTATCAATAGCCGGAAAAACCAATTTAAGTATTTGTTCATCCACTTGTACATTCACTGGCTTGTCTAAAAAAGCCTGTTGCAATAAAGGGAATAGCTTTTCACCATTTGCGGTCAATGCCGTAAACGTGACTTCATTATTTATTGCCGAAATGCGTAACGCACTATCAACAATCATGACACTTTTAATTCCCTGCTTATTATCAATTTCGGCTGATTCAAGCAACAACGTTGCCGGTTTGCTATCACATAATTGATAAAACACCTGAGTCGGATCTTGATAATACCCGATAGTCTTGGTTAGCTGCGTTAATGTTGGCTTGTTCATTGTTGGCTCTCTATCTATATTTAATTTTTATTCATACCGATTCTTTGACCTGCTGGAAACAAAAAACCCGCACTAAGCGGGTTTTATAAGAAAAGACAATACGTCATAACATCACCCGCCAAAAATAATGTGCACCAACAAAAAACAGTGATTTGACGAATGTGAGTTAGAAGGTATTGTCGTTTCATTATTTTTTATATGCTTAACACAAATTATGTACTATTAAACTAGTTCAATGATGCGATGTCAAGTGAATATTTTGTGCACAGTAATAAAATTGGTATGGATAAGTGATAGTGATTTTTTTAAAGGACGCAACAAAAAATAAATGCGCCCTTTTACCAAAATTAACGCAATGGCATTTCCGATTGCACAATTTTAATGGGCTTAAGTCTTAATTTTGATTTCGGTCTCCTAACATGGTTTGTGATCCACAATTTATGATGAGGTTGGCACTGTGGCCCTAAATAGATCTTATCAAGATAATCTTCTACTTTTTGACCATAATTCACAAACAAACTATTGGCATCACCATACGCAATCGGTGCTTGAATTTTTTCATCAGCAATATGGGTAATATAAATCATTCGGCATTCATCTTCGTCTTCAAACGCCGCATGTTTAATTAAGCAAGAAATGGGCATTATGGCTAAATTGATTAATTGATCGAGATTGCTAAGTGCTTTCAACTCCTCTTTTTCTTTTAAACCTTTAATGATGTTCCTTATATTATTTAAATTATCTCGAATTTTTGCTATTTTGTTTTTTTCATCCAATAAGTTTATATAATTATTCCATTCATCATCGATCGTCTTAGCTGGTCTACCTTGGTGTTCCAAGTAAAAAGAAAATTTATTACGTTTTGCAATACTAATATATTCACTATTGGGATCAAAATAAAGACAACGGAATAAAGGTAAAGGCTCTAAAAAACATATATTGTTAGAGTCTCCATCATCTTTATTCTCTTCAGAATCGCTTTTGGCTACTTTCGCTTTTGTATCATAACTTAAAAGAGCGACACTATCAGGATTGATGCTACTTTCAACATTATTGCCAAAAAAAGATTGATTAAACACCAGACTAACACCTGAACCAATAATATTGTTTTCATTGCCATATAAACGAAATTGATTTAAACAGTTGTGGTTAAAGGTAAAACTAGTTAAAAAACTTTTTATTTCACTACTGGGATCGTTGTTCATACCTAACCAATTGCTAAGTAGTTGGTTTTCGGTTGGGTCATTCATAAAATCGACAACATTTAAACGGAAATTACTGGACTCATTTTTCAAAAGGTTAAATAACACTCTGGGTTTAGTATAGTGTGCAACCTGTCGTTCAAATTGTTGTCCTTGTTCGCTTTCTGACTCGTCTAATTCAAAAGTAACAAGCAATTCCTGTTGAATTTCCTCTGTCAATTTTCTTATTTGACAAATAGGCTTGATAACTAACTTATCTCGTTCCTCTCTAGTTTGAAATAAATCGTTTTCTTCAATATTGGGGGCAGCTAACATAATTTGTGCCATCACAAAAGTGTCAAATAATTTATTTATATAATTCACCTTTTGATAATAAGTTTTAGCTGATTCTGCTTTTGAATTAGTAGGTATTTTATGAAAATAGACGTAATCACCCAATAAACGATTAGCTACATTAAAAATAAGAGGATTATTACTAGTACAGCATTGTGAAAAAGCTTCATAAGCCTTTTCATGTCCATTTTTTTTATCTTGGTAAATCACACCTAAAAATAATTGCGCTTGAGCATAGGCTTCGGCATCATCCTCTCTTTCAACCTTGTTATAATATAATTCGGCCGTCTCAATATCGTTTTTATCAATTTGGTAAATCTGACCTAAATGAAATTGCGCTCTGGCATAGGCTTGGGCATCATCCACTCTTTCAACCTTGTTATAATATAATTCGGCCTTCTCAATATCGTTTTTATCATTTTCGTAAATTTGACCTAAATGAAATTGCGCTCTGGCATAGGCTTGGGCATTATCCTCTCTTTCAACCTTGTTATAATATAATTCGGCCGTCTCAATATCTCTTTTATCAATTTGGTAAATCTGACCTAAATTACATTGCGCTCTGCATAGGCTTGGGCATTATCCTCTCTTTCAACCTTGTTATAATATAATTCGGCC
>NZ_LZGR01000010.1:0-412 GCF_001690255.1 Gilliamella sp. App2-1 | reverse complement strand
GTTTTTTAATAATTGAACCTCATTATTATCTCCTCCATTCCAACGAGGTCCTACCGTATGAATCACAAATTGTGCCGGTAAATTTCCAGCAGTCGTAATAACAGCATTGCCAACTTTACAACCACCTTGTTTAGAGCGTATCTTTTGACATCCTTCTAAAATTTGTTTACCACCTATACGATGGATAGCTCCATCAACACCACTTCCACCTAGTAGCGAACTATTTGCTGCGTTTACAATAGCGTCAACAGTGATTTTAGTAATATCACCATGTATAATTTCAATTTTATTTTTCATTTTAAAAGTGTTTCTATAAATTTTAGAATAGCATTATTTTGTTCCATTATTTCAGAAGGATCCAACAAGATATTCATTATTTGATCATCTAAAACTAAATCATAAATATCAATAT
>NZ_LZGR01000009.1:0-3687 GCF_001690255.1 Gilliamella sp. App2-1 | reverse complement strand
GACGAGCTTGAACAACAAAAAAAACAAATTCCAGCGAGTGATCCCGTAGCACAAGAAAAACTCAGGCGCGAAAAAAAGGCTTATGAAACCAAGAATAGGGAATTAAATAAAAGCCTTGAAGCGGTAAATAAAGAATTATCCAACCTTGCTAATTCAACACAACAAACTCACGCATCAACCCAATATAGTGAAAGTTTACTTAACCGCACGGCACTAAAAAAACAGGCAACACTGGCTAAAGACACCCTATTTAAACCGATAAAATCGCACTGGATGCGGCTTAATGCATTTGATGAACTTGCCAAACTAGGGGCACTACCCGTTGAAATAAACGTGCAAATTAGACCAGAAAATATCGTAAAAATTCAAAATTTATTAACCCAAATGCATCGGGGTTTTTACAATCGTGGCGTTTATCACCCGCACGAGCTTGCTTTTTTAGAAAGTTTTGATATTGATGAAAAGCCCATTAAAACCAGCTCGGGCAAAATGCAAAAAGCAAAATTTACCCTATGCTTTCCTGATAAAGCCAGTAAAGCCTTGTTTGTGGACTTTATCAACGGCACTAATGGCACATTAAGCCCATACAGCTTAAAACAATTTATGGAGCAAAAGTATAAAGATTATTTCAAATTAATCCATAAACAAAAAACACTGCTTGAAAACATAGAAAAAGTGAATCAAGGCAAAGCGTCAATCACTGATAAATTACGCAAAATCAGTGATAAAGCCCTAGAGCGAGCTAAAGCCAAAATCAATGAAAAAATATCAAAAGCAGGAGGCGTGATAGACAAAGCGCAACATGAATTAGAACGTATCTATAATAAGATAGAATTACAAACCGCTAATCAAAACGTCAAAACGGGGAACATAACTTTTAGCATCAATCTTGCGGTGAACGGTATATTAGGTACCCTGACCCTAATAAACATTAGCGATATGCTTAAAGAATGGGATGAAGCAAAAGAAGGTGACGGTGAAACCGATCTAAAAGGGAAAATGCTTAAAGATCTGGTGTCACTGGTACTAACTAGCATCGACTTAACTAACCAATATAAAAATATCAAACTCAATATGCAAATGACTGAAGCGATTAAAGCAGGTAAAGGTGCAACAGCAATAGAAGCTAAGCTTAAGTTCAATGCCATAATTTCTAAAACCGTTTCCAGAGCAACGGCTGCGATCACGGTATTAGATGCGATTGGCGAGTTAAAAAGTTCGTTTGATATGGTGAATATGGAAGATCAAGATTATTTTAAAGCAAGACTCTATGGTTCACTTTTCCTAGGTGCTGGCACTGTTATAGTAGCATTAGCTAGTTCATGGATAACTGTGATTGTGGGGGCTATTTTAATCATTAGTGGTTCAATCGCGGTTATGTTTAGTAAAAAGTACGATAAATATACTGCTATTCAGCACTGGTTAAACCGTTGTTGCTTTGGTAAGCAAGAAGAATTGGACTATTTAGGCTATCAAGCCTATCACGAAGATGAATACAGCACTCACGCGGGTTTTGGCTTAGCGCTCAACGACTATGCGATTATGGTCTATAATATTCAAACCTTTATTCGTTTAAAACCGCTATATCATGCACCATCATCAACACCAATGCCCGATGCCCCAAATCAATTTCAACGGCATATCTATTTTTATTTGGATATTCCCGATTTTGCCAAATACAATCAAAATGAAACTGCAATCGCCATGATTCGCTTATTTATTAATGATTACCCAAATCTAAAAAGCGAGCCAGATCCACTGCCTGAAAAATATATCGATCTAAAATACCGTATCACCTCGCAACAAATAGCGTTATTAGCAATCAGCAAAAACTATGGTAATCTCAATCTGGTTTGGACGGATAAAAAAGCCTATTTTGATAAGTATGATCGTAATAACGGCGTACTGACTAGGCTGCCAATACCTGATAATAGCAAAATTGACGAGCCAGACGAATTTACCTTAACCACATCGGCTAATCATTTTACTGATAAAACGACAACCAACAGCGACGAGCCAGTTCAAAATGGGCTTATTATCAATAAATGGATCGCCGGCACCATAAGTGCGTTTAATATTGTAAAATATCAAATCATTGTGCAATACAATAACCGTGAAGACGTGCCATTAATCGTGACTAAAAACAATAAAATTTAAAATAAGGAGCAGAACAATGCCATCACAATATCAACCCCAAATTTTTGGTTGGATAAGCGATTTAGTAAAAGGCGGTAACTATTTAACGGGTGCGGATCAGCGTCTTCTATATGCCAATGATAACTACTGTGCTTTTATTCGTAAAACAAAATCTGATCAGATTCTTTATTTATGTATGAGTTTTTTTCTCTCAATTTCGGGGATCTTTTTAATTCCATCTTTGATATATTCTATTATAACGTGCAATAGTGATACACTTTTCTATCTTTTAACTTCTGGTTTATTTTGTTACATTATTCTCGAATATTTAATGATTCCTGAATTTTATCAAAATCTTTTTACACGTCGAGGTAGTCCCATTATTTTTAACCGTAAAACGGGTAAAGTGTATATCAATGAAAGCTATTTTTTTAATTTTAAAGTGTTACGTAATCCGCTAACCTTTTTGCACCCTAATAAAAAACGCATAAAAGAATATGACTGGGCCCATTTACAAGGGGTGGTGGTGCATAACTTTTCACGCTCTTCACTCAACACCACCATATTAATGGTGTGCAAACCCCATACCCATAAAACAATCGACCATATATTGCTAGACCCATTACGTGCTGGCATAGGCAGTTATCTGGTTTGGGGTTGGGTCAATAACTTTATGTGCGCGAACAAATTAGCTGGCTTAAACGATGGCAAATACAAATGGGAACAAGAAACCCAATTTAAAGACAACATTATTAAAGGACAAGGCTGGCCAGAATGGATGGTCGAAGCGTTTAATGCCACATCGCAAGCAGAGCTCGCCGAAATTAAACAACGGCATCATGTCAAACAATAAGTTTTAATAGCTCAGGGCGGGGACGGACAAAAAGCCTATTTTGATAAGTATGATCGCAACCGTAATGTCATGACAGGGCTGCCTGAGCCTGATTATAACACTATTGACGAGCCAGACGAATTTACATTAACCACATCGGCTAATCATCTTACTGATAAAACAATAACCAATAGCGACAAGCCAGTTCAAAATGGGCTTATTATCAATAAATGGATCGCCGGCACCATAAGCGCGTTTAATATTGTAAAATATCAAATTATTATTCAATACAATAACCGTGAAGACGTGCCATTAATCGTGACTCAAAACAATAAAATTTAAATTAAGGAGCAGAACAATGCCATCACAATATCAACCCCAAATTTTTGGTTGGATAAGCGATTTAGTAAAAGGCGGTAACTATTTAACGGGTGCGGATCAGCGTCTTCTATATGCCAATGATAACTACTGTGCTTTTATTCGTAAAACAAAATCTGATCAGATTCTTTATTTATGTATGAGTTTTTTTCTCTCAATTTCGGGGATCTTTTTAATTCCATCTTTGATATATTCTATTATAACGTGCAATAGTGATACACTTTTCTATCTTTTAACTTCTGGTTTATTTTGTTACATTATTCTCGAATATTTAATGATTCCTGAATTTTATCAAAATCTTTTTACACGTCGAGGTAGTCCCATTATTTTTAACCGTAAAA